>NZ_JAVJQP010000098.1:0-25824 GCF_040218875.1 Coleofasciculus sp. D1-CHI-01 | reverse complement strand
CCCAACGCACGAATGAAGCTGACAACTCACTACCCGAAGTTAATGAACAGCCTGAATAAGTCGGTGGGAAAAATTGAGGATCGTCATTTGTCATTTGTCATTTGTCATTTGTCATTTGTCATTTGTCATTTGTCATTTGTCATTTGTCATTTGTCATTTGTCATTTGTCATTTGTCATTTGTCATTTGTCATTTGTCATTTGTAAATTTTCTTCCCCATCTTCCCCATCTTCCCCATCTTCCCCATCTTCCCCATCTTCCCCATCTTCCCCATCTCCCCCATCTTCCCCATCTTCCCCATCTTCCCCATCTTCCCCATCTTCCCCATCTTCCCCATCTTCCCCATCTTCCCCATCTTCCCCATCTTCCCCATCTCCCCCAGCTCCCCCAACTCCCCCAGCTCCCCCAGCTCCCCTCACTACCTAACTATCGGGCATTATCCCGGCGATAATCGCGGCTAAAATTGCCACACCAAAGGCGACGCGATACCAGACAAAGATCCAAGTGTTTGAGGTTTGTAGGTAACGAATCAGCCACGCGATCGCAGCATAAGAAAATACGGCTGATGATATCACGCCCACGGTGAGAGGCATGAATCCCCCCTCCCCAACTCCAGATTCTAATAAATCCTTTAACTCGACTAACCCCGCTAGGGTAATCGCTGGGATACCTAGCAAAAAGGAAAAGCGGGCGGCTGTTCCTCTATCCAAGCCCATAAACAAGCCGGCTGTAATCGTTGAACCCGATCGCGATACGCCAGGAACGAGTGCCAAGGCTTGAGCAAATCCCATCAAGATGCCATCCTGCATCCCCAATTTATCGAAATTGCGCTCTCTTGTACCGATCTTTTCGGCAACACCCAACAACAGCCCCATAAAAATTGAAGCACAAGCGATCGCGACGGTACTCCGCAGGGGCGAATTATCAAAATCTGGAATAAATATCTTAATTAACAAGCCACAGAAGACAATCGGTAATGTCCCCAAGCCGATACCCACCGCCATGCGAAAATCGTTGGCTTGGTAATCCCTCATCTGAATTGCTTTAATCGTACCTGTGGAAATTTGCCATAAGTCTGACCAAAAATACCACAGCACGGCGGCAATACTGCCCAGTTGAATAATTGCCGTAAAAGCTACCCCTGGATCACCCCAGCCTAATACCACAGGCACGACTTTTAAATGTGCTGTACTGCTAATCGGGATAAATTCCGTTAACCCCTGCACCATTCCCAGTACCAACGCCTGAACTATGTTCATCTGGGAGGTGGATTGGGTTGTGGGTACGGCTACGTCTGTGGATAAGCTGGTGGCAAAACTCTTCAACGGTATGGTGAGTAAGGCACTCAGAAGGCTAATCCTTAAAAATTTGAACCACCGCCACTGCAATTTGATCATGTAAGTAGTCGGATAAGTAGTCGGAGATAATTCAAGTTGAGCATAAGGACAAGAGAACAGGGAACAGTCAGGAGCTGAGGCTTGTTAAAATTCCCAATCCCTAATTACTAATGACCAGTCACCCGCTTTAATCGGAATTCTGGCATAGCTTGATCGCGATCGCAAACTCTCTGGAGGTGCTAGCAGTACACTATAATAGGTCATATCCCCCTAGGGGGGATAATGCTCATGATATATTGAGATATGTAAACATAAGTAAAGAAAATTAAACAAATCGTGTTTCGCAATAGTATGTTTTCTGATACATCCTCCAACTACTCCGATCCATCAGAAGAGGTTTGGCTTTTGATGTCAATCCGTAGCCCCCTGAATGGTCTAGGGATAGGCTCAAAAGCTAGAGTGCAAGGCTGGTGGATGTTTGCTGCTGCCTCATTTCTGGTTTCTGTCCCTGTGTTTGTGCAAGCGCCATTAGTCCGGCAACTTCCCTGGTTGAGTTTACTGTTGACCTTAGGATGGATATGGCTGGGATTCAAGCTACTGGCGCGTCCAGGGATGCGAGTATGGGGAGATTTGTTACTGGGTTTTAGTTGGTGCTGGCTAGCCGGTTCAATTTATTGGGGCTGGCTGCGGGCTGAACCTCTGTTACATTTACCCATCGAAGCCATTGGTCTACCGTTTGCCCTTTGGGGGCTATGGCGGGGTAGAGGCGCTGTCGGTAATTTGTTTTACCTGGGTTCTCTGTTCGGGACGGCTCTCACCGATGTATATTTTTATTTAACGGATTTGATTCCCTACTGGCGTCAAATCATGGACGTTGATCCAGCCTTGATCACCCCGATCTTGCAAGAGGCGACTGCCCAAGTACAAACCCCTTGGGGAATTAGCTGGGCAGCGGTTTTAGGCTGTACACTAGGATTAGTAGGATGTGGGGCATTGACCCGAGGGCGATTGCCGTGGTGGGCATTTAGTGGAGCAGTATTGAGTACAATTTTGGTAGATAGCCTATTTTGGCTAGCAGCTACATGGCAATAAAAGCTCATGAATGTCTACAGTAAACAAATATTGACATCAAACCATAAGGGCAGTGAAGTTTCCGGAATCACTCGTTTGGCTTCAGAATGCATCTACTAGGATATAGATTTAATCCTCTGTTTATTTTTTAACCCGTCGTTGCTTCTGTGCCTGTGGTGACTCTACGATCCACTCCCTATTTACTTCTACCGACTGAGACTGGTAACCGCTACCTCCCCCTGGTGGGTAGTAACTGCTGGACAGTTGGTCGCGGAGATGATAACAATTTTGTCCTCTCTGATCGTTGGATTTCCCGAAATCACGCGATGTTACAGTGTACTGAAACTGGTGATTTCTATCTAATTGATTTGGGAAGTCGCAATGGTTCTTTCGTGAATGGACGCCGAGTGAGTATTCCGGTGACATTACGAAATGGCGATCAGCTGATGTTTGGTCAGACTGAACTGGAATTTCATTCACCATCCGATACCCGTAACCGCGATCGCGATTATAGCCAACCTCCAAGTAGTGAAACCCTAACCTCTACGTTACATGTGCGCCGTCTAATGTCGGTGATGGTGGTGGATATCCGTGACTTTACGGTGCTAACTCGCCAACTGGATGAAAAGATTCTCTCTGCCGTGATTGGCACCTGGTTTCGCCAATCGGGAAATATTATCCGTAAATCGGGAAGTTGGGTGGATAAATATATTGGCGATGCAGTGATGGCAATTTGGTTTCATGGGCATAAAGGGATGAGTAAAGACGAAGCCATGAATGTGTTGCAAGCGGTTAGCGATTTGCACAGGATGACGGCATCCCTTTCTAGTCAATACCCCCTACCTTTCCCGTTACGCATTGGTACAGGAGTGAATACGGGTTATGCGATGGTGGGAAATACGGGCAGTGGAGATCGCCCTGACTATACTGCAATTGGCGATACAGTGAATGCGGCGTTTCGTCTGGAGTCGGCGACGAAACAAATTGGTCTGGATATTGCTTTGGGAGAAGATACCTATAGCTATCTGGAACAGCTAGGATACAAGAATCTGGGCTTTAAACAACATATTGTTAGTTTGAAAGGGTATGAGAAGCCAACCACCACTTATGCGGGAACCTATGCTGATCTGAATAAGTTCTTAGCGACTCGCTGTTCCGAAAAACTCAATTAGGCGTGTGATTGGATGGGTAAGCACAGAGATATGCGATCGCGCTATTTGTAGTGGCGTGACCCACCTTATTTGGTGGATTAGCATTGTAGGGGCGCACGGCGTGCGCCCAGTTTAATCGTAAAATCTATGCCACCATTTTAGCTGTGCCACGCCAGTAGTTTACTGGAAACCATTCTTGCCGGCGCCCAAAGGCTAGTTTATAGCCGTGTAACTCTTTATTACAAAAAGTTAGCTTTTGCGAAAACTCTGTATCTGAACCTACAACTATGGTAGAAGCTTTTCTTAGAGCTTCACTTGTGATGTCATGTTTCGGGAAGGCACAGCAGCTATGGCGGGCACTACCAATCTAAAATCGCTTCTCTGGTTCGTCCTTTTTCCGTTTCTATCACTGGGTTGTTGGTTGAATCTTGGGCGACAAAACGCTTCGGCTCAAATCCTTCCTGACAATACCCTGGGGGCTGAGTCGTCTCGCATCACTAATGTTAGTGATATTCGAGAACTGATTGAAGGGGGCGCGATTCGCGGTAGTAATCTCTTCCATAGTTTTGAGACGTTTAATATTGGTGAAGGACAAGAAGCTTATTTTGCTAATCCCGTTGGCATTGAAAGTATTTTTAGTCGGGTAACCGGGAATAACCCTTCGGCTATTTTAGGGACGTTGGGGGTTAATGGGGCGGCGAATCTGTTTTTCCTGAATCCGAATGGGATTATTTTTGGAGAAAAGGCTCAGTTGGATATTCGGGGTTCGTTTGTGGCGAGTACGGCGAATCGTTTGGTATTTGATAATGGGGTTGAATTTAGTGCAACAAATCCAGAGGCAGCGCCACTGTTGACGATTAATCTGACTCCGGGGTTGCAGTATGGAGCAAATCCCCCACCTCAATCCTCTCTAGAAAGAGGAAAGATAACAACTGCAAATGCAACTCGTTTAGCCGTTGGTCGTAATCTAACCTTAGCGGCGAAGGATTTAGACTTACGAGGTAATTTATATGCAGGAAATGACTTAAAAATAGTTGCCCAAGATACGCTGCAGATTAGAGATAGTGTAGAAAATAGTTTTATTGCTCAAGCTCAGGGGGATTTGCTAATTCAGGGCAATCAAACTGTTGATATTTTTGCCTTGAATCATCCTGATAGTGGCTTGTTTTCTGGTGGGAATATGGTGTTACGCAGTGCTAACACTGTTGGGGGAGATGTCCATTACTGGAGTGGGGAGAGTTTTCGGATTGAGCGGTTGGATGGTGGTTTAGGAGACTTGTATAGTCCTACAGATCCGCTCATTCTCGCTAATGGGGATGTAAGTCTGGGGAACTATACTGGATCTTCACTTCATGTCTTAGCGGGTGGTAGTGTAACCACAGGGAATATATTAATCAATGATAAAGACACCGTAAACAAAACGATTAGTCCTAACAATACAGATCCATTCTTGGCTGATCTGGCGAATGTAAATTTGTCTAATGGTACAACCTCTGTGATGATTGACGGAAGCGCTCGACCAACCCTGGATATCCGAGCTGGAATTGATTGGAATTTGCTAGGGGGAGCGCCAGGAAACACCGATCTCGGAACTCTTACTGCCAACTTTAATCCTAATGCAACGAGTGCAGATATCACCATTGGCAATATCTATATCAATGCACCGGATGGTCTGGTGTTTTTAACCAATCAATATCAACCTAACCAATCCTTGCCAAGTCGAGAGATTGAAGTGACTGAGATTCGCACTGATAACAAACTTTTTGATTTTTTCGGTAATAGCAGTTCCGTTATTATTGACTATCGGGGTGGCATTACAGTTAGCGATCACATCGTTACCTCCTCTGTTTCTGGTGATGGGGGTGATGTCACGCTAATTACGGATAAGCGGCTCTCTCTTCTTGACAATAGCTTCATCGCCAGCCGCACTTTAGGAACTGGACAAGGGGGTAATATTCATATTCAAACTGGGTCGCTGTTCCTCACTAATGGAGGTCACCTGAATGTCAGCACGGCAGGAAAAGGAAATGCTGGTAATGTGACGATTGAAGCCCGTGATCAGATTTCTGTTGATGGAGGCGGCGTATTCAGTCTAGTAGAAGCAGGAGCAGAGGGCAATAGTGGCAACATCAGCATCACTACTGGGTCGCTGTTCTTAACTAATCTAGGTCAACTGAATGCCAGCACAGCTGGAAAAGGAAATAGTGGTAATGTGACGATTGAAGCCCGTGATCAGATTTCTGTTGGTGGAGACGGTGTATTCAGTCTAGTAGGACCAGGAGCAGAGGGCAATGGTGGCAATATTGAGATTGTGGCTGACTCAGTTTTCCTCATCAATGGGGGTGAGTTAACTACCAACACTTCGGGAAAAGGAAATGCTGGTAATGTGATTGCTACTAATGGAACATTGCTGGATGCCAGTGCTGTTGGCACAGGAAACGCAGGTAACATTAATATTCAGGCTCAGTCAGTTTCATTTACAGGTGGTGCCCAACTCAGAACCACTACATTCAGGAATGGCAAAGGAGGAAATATAACCGTAACCGCATCTGAGTTAGTCGAGCTGGTTGGTGTAGTGGAAAATCTCCGTAGTGGCTTTTTTGCTGATACCCTGAGTACAGCAATTGCCGGAAACATTATTGTTAATGCAGGGCGATTGCTTGTGCAAAATGGAGCGGCAATAACGGCTTCCGCATTGTTTGGCGGGAATGGTGGCAATATAATTGTAAACTCCTCTAAGACTGAACTAATTGGTGTCGGAATTCAGACCAATGGTCAAATTAGTCAATTTGTACCCAGTAACTTAGGAACTGCTACCTTTGCTGGTGGAAATGCCGGTAACTTGACAGTTAACACCAATCATTTCATTGCCCGAGATGGAGGATTAGCATCGGCTTCAATTTTGGATTCCGGTGAAGGTGGACGTTTAACCGTGAATGCCTCAGAGTCAGTGCAACTGAGTGGTATCTCAGCCGAGGGTTCAATTCTCACTGCTTTGTCCACGGATACATTTGGAAGTGGTAATGCTGGAGAATTGCTCGTTAATACTAGACGTTTAATCCTACAAGATGGAGCAGCCATATCCGCATCTACGCTGGGAACTGGTGAGGGTGGGCGTTTAACAGTTAATGCGAGCGAAGGAGTAGAACTAATTGGCGCAGCCCCTAATGGTTTTGCTAGTGGTTTGTACGTTCAGTCATTTGCGGACGGAAACAGTCGAGATTTGAAAATTGTCACCAATGAGTTGAGACTTCAAGATGGTGCAAAAATCACTGTAGCTAGTGGAAGTGCTGCCGATGCTAGAGTCCCTACTGGACAGCTACCGTTCTTAAATCTACCTCCATTTCCTATCAATCCCACTGGAAATGCTGGCAACATTGATATTCAGGCAAGAAGCCTCTCCATTAACAATGGTGCACAAATAACAGCAGCTACCTCTGGCGGGGAAGGGGGTACTATCCGAGTCACCGCTAATACTCTAGAAGCTAGTAACCGAGGACAACTCAGTACCACTACTGCTGCAACTAACAATGCTGGAGATATCATTCTAGACGTCAAAGATACAGTTAATTTAACTGGAAAAGATAGTGGAATTTTTGCCAACACTATGCGAGGTTCTACAGGAAATGGAGGAAGTATTTTTATTGCTCCCAACAGCATAAATATTCAGGATAGTGCCAGCGTTGCTGTCAATAGCCAGGGGACTGGAGAAGGGGGTAATATCCAACTCCATGGGAGTTCCCTTTCCCTGGATAATGGGTCTACCATCTCGGCGGAAACCACCAGCAACCAGGGTGGAAACATTACCTTCAACATCGATAACTTGTTACTATTACGCCACGGTAGTAAAATCTCCACCACCGCAGGCACTGACCAAGCTGGGGGTGATGGTGGTAATATTACCATCAACGCTGATTTCATCGCAGGTATTCCAGAAGAGGATAGCGATATCACCGCCAATGCCTTTTCCGGTAAAGGTGGACAGATTAATATCACCACAAATCGCGTTATCGGATTAGAGTTCAGAGAGAATTTGACCCCCTTGAGTGACATTACAGCCAGTTCAGAAATTGGTGTTGATGGGGAAGTCGTGATTGATGATTTAGGAATTGACCCAGTACAGGGGGCTGTGGAACTGCCAACTGATATCGAAAGTCCACCTCTAACTCAAGGATGTCAACCGGGTGAGGATGGCAGAGGGCGTTTTGTCAATATAGAACGAGGGGGGATTCCTCCTAGTCCCTCTGACCCGATTAGTAGTAGTGTGGGGTGGGAAGATATACAGCCCGCAATCTCTGAAGAACAGCAGTCAGAGGAGATCACTGCGCCTAAGGTGATTGTGGAAGCCCAAGGGTGGTACGTGAATGAGCGAGGAGAGGTTATTTTGTACGCAAACAGTCCCTCAACTTCAAGGGTATTTAACTGTCAGTCGCGATGAAGGGGGTTGTGGTGATCAGAAGACAAACCAGAAAATTAATCGCCCTGATGCTTTGGGCGCTCATCGGTTGTATCTCTGTCTTGAACCTATCTGTGGATTCTCCCCTATCCCCAGTTCAAGCGACTGAATCCCCACCTGCCAATATTGCTCAATCTCAATCAGCCCAAACTCTGCTCAAAACGGGTATTGAACAGTTTCAAGCTGAACGATTTACAGACGCGATCGCGAGTTGGCAAAATGCTCTCAATGCCTATATTCTTTTAGATGATCGGTTACATCAAGCCTTTATCCTCAGTAACCTGTCCCTAGCCTATCAACATCTCGGTCAATGGCAGCAAGCTGAAGCCACTCTCAATCAAAGCCTGAAATTTTTTAACCAGCAAACCCCAGATTCCCGCTCAGTCATCGACTGGGAATACTACGCCAAAGCGCTAAATGCTCAAGGATGGCTCACCTGGAGACAGGGACAATCGGAAGAAGCGCTGCAAGCCTGGAAACAAGCTACACTTGCTTACCAATCAGCTAACCATTTTCCTGGAATCATCGGTAGCCAAATTAATCAAGCTAAAGCACTGCAATCTTTGGGTTTTAGTATTGCTGCTGAGAAAATCCTGAAACAGGTTCAAAGCACAACCCAGCAACAGACTGATCCCAAACTCCAGGCGATCGCATTGCAATCTCTGGGTAATGCCTTTCGCCGAGTTGGGAATTTAGAAGAGTCCCAAAAGGTATTAAACCAGAGTTTCGCGATCGCTAATCAAGAACTTACCCCTTCCTCATCTCCAAACCCGCCCAATTCAACTCAAAGCTCGATTCTTTTAGATTTAGGCAATACAGAGCGTGCCCAGTGGGAACGAGCCGTAGCCCTTAACCTCGATGAAGCTGATAACCATAAAACTGCTGCCCTAGAATACTACCAAAAAGCCGCAACGTTAGCCGTTTCTACCTTGCCTCGTGTTCAGGCAAATGCCAACTTACTGAGTTTGCTTGCCACTATAAAAAGCATAGAAAATTTACCCCCGAGTCAGTGGAATGATGTTTGGGAATTATGGAACACGCTGCAATCTCAATTTGCCGAACTCCCCCTCAGCCGCTCAGGAATTGAAGTTCAGCTCAACGCTGTCAATAGCCTGATCAAGCTGCACATAATACGGGAATCTCCTGATACCCAAAGTGCTGAACTTCTGTCAACTCTCGCTCAACGATTAACCCGTACTATTCAACAGGCTGACCAACTTCAAGATCGTCGGGCAAAATCTCTCGCGCTGGGACAATTGGGACGTTTGTATGAACAGACTCAGCAATGGGATAATAGCAAAACCATTACCAATCAAGCCATTATTCTCTCAGAAGAAATTCAAGCTCCCGATATTCGCTATCGTTGGGAGTGGCAACTCGGTCGCATTCTCGAGGAACAGAACCAGGAAATTGATGCGATTCGTACCTATGATCAGGCAGTTAAGACACTAGAACAGGTTCGTAAAGACCTACTCTTCATCGACTCCGATGTTCAGTTTTCCTTCAGAGATAACGTTGAGCCACTTTACCGACAGTTTGTTGATTTACTGCTGACATCTCCTCATCCCACCCAAAATAATCTGAGCAAAGCGATTGAACTCATTGATTCTTTGCAGTTAGCCGAATTAGAGAATTATCTGGGTTGTAATATTGATCCTGTTCAGATTAGCCAACACCTCATTGACCCAAATGCCGCCATTTTATATCCGATTATTCTGGATGATCGATTGGAGGTTATTCTTCAGTTACCGAACCAGCCCCTCCAGCCTCATCATGTTCAACTCCCCAAAGCAGACATTGAATCGATGATCAATCGACTCTATGATCATCTTCCCGTACCTAGAAGTTGGCGTTCGGTTCAACAGGATATTAGTCAGCTTTATGACCTATTAATTCGTCCCTTTGAATCCATTTTAGAAGCGAATACCAAACTGGAATATAGCCCCATCAAAACCTTAGTATTTGTGTTAGATGGAGGATTAAGAAACATCCCAATGTCTGCTTTGTGGGATAGCCAGCGGCAAAGATATTTACTGGAACGGTACGCGATCGCAGTAGCACCCAGTTTGCAGTTGATTGAACCTAAACCCCTAACCCACCCGCCCAAAATCTTGACAGCAGGTTCAACTGAAGCCCTGGAGCATCCCTTTCAAGAGGGTAACTTATCCCCACTCAAAAATGTACAAAAAGAGCTGAACGCTATTCAATCTCTACCTACAAAGGTAAAGGTTTTATTCAATGAAACATTCACAAAAGTGAATCTAGAACATCAACTGCAAGATGATAACTTTTCTATCCTACACCTTGCCAGTCACGGGGTTTTTAGCTCTGATTTCTCAAGAACATTTATTGCGTTATCAGATTATCCACTCTTTGCCGAAGACTTAGATAATCTCTTGAGAAGCAGTGATATTGAAGGCAGCATTATTGAACTTTTGGTATTGAGCGCTTGTCAGACAGCAACCGGAGATAATCGAGCAACATTAGGATTAGCCGGATTGACGGTTCGAGCAGGCGCAAGAAGCACTCTCGCCACACTCTGGACTGTGGACGACGCATCGGCGGCTACGGTTATGGAAGAATTCTATCGACAACTCGTACAAAATCCTGAGAGTAGTCGAGCTGAAGCTTTGCGTCGAGCGCAAATCAATTTATGGAAAGTCGGTGCTGAACGATTGAAAAACTGGGATTTTCCTTACTATTGGTCACCCTATATATTAGTAGGAAATTGGCTTTAGTCGGCTGGGTTCGTAGTAGGGGCTTTAGCCTCTAATTTTATCGGTTTATTTTGTGTAATGTTAGTCCATCAAATGAGGTTATCTATTGCCTCACTCCACAACTTATTCTATAACAACTGTTCCCAAAATGGGTTCGGTTGGCAGTTGCTCAGTGTCTAGTCCAGCATCTTGCAGTAATCTGAGCCATTCAGCTTCTAAAGCCCTATCCGTAGGTTGCTTTAACCGCTGTTGAGTTAACTCATTAACCGCATCAAACCAAATCCTGTTTTCCCAATAAACTTGGTAAATTTGGCTAGCTTTAACATCACGTTGATTCCCCATATTGCTATTGGCAATACCCCGTTGTATCCAGCCCTCAACATAGATAGGAGTACGACTTTTAGGATGGCAGTAAAGTTCAAATGCCCAATAATAATTAAGTCCAACCTCTAGTATAGGAGCCGTTTCAGGTAGAGTAAAACTGACAAAGCCAGGTGTTTCAGGGAGGGTAAATTGAATCGGTTCAATCTGATTAATGCCCTGTTCATCTTGTAGCACAAATTTGCCAACGACAATCTGTTCTGAAGAGTAAGGCACATAAAACCAAAACGTTGGGGATTGAGAAACCGTTTTTCCCCAGTTGGTTTTAGGCATCAGTGCTGTTAGAGAACCACTCACATCAGGACAGTCATTTCTCTGTCCTGTTCCTGTTTGACTTCCCGTATGCGGTTCGCCCCAATCACCATCTTCATTGCCTGATTCTGAAGCCATCATCACAGGTGTTGATGAACTGTGATTAGGGGGAAAAGCTTTGGCAACTGGAATGAATATCAAGGTTGATATCAGACTTACTGATAAACGAGATGATAAGGATTGAACAGAGAGTTTTAACCGCATAATTTCTAATATCAATTCAATAAAATATTACCAAAAAAGTGTAAGTTTTAATCTGTCTTAACATTGATAATCCGCTTTCAAACAAACTGTACTGTACTACCTTGATAGGTTGAGCCATCGCAGGGAGAGCATCAATAACGCTTGTTGCATCTACTTTACGCAATTCTTTGGGTTCAATCTTATGTAAGTCTCCTCCATATACTCTTCCTTAGTAACCGCTATCGAAATAATACCCATATTTTGGACAGTTAGACACATCTATTATGATAAATTATTACAAACATAGCAACCATACTGTGTTAGTAATACTCGATGAATTTTACATTTTTCTAACTGCGGTGGCATTTCTACTGGTAAACCTCTGCCTCCTATATCTTTTAATTCTTCTTTTAAGAGATATGCAGTTCTTAGATCCTCATCTGTAAAATTTAAAATCAACATTCGCAAGTCCTCTAGGTCGCCGCGCAATACTTCTGGATGAGTACCCAATTTCACCACACCGCAACCAAGTTCTTCTTTTGCAGATTCTATTACTTTTAGTAAAAAGATTTTCTCTTTTTCAAAATCATCCAATGACCAGGGCAAATCCCCTAAGTCAAAGCCAACCATTCCTAGTCCAAATACATCTTGCTCTCTTTGCGCTAACCAAAGGATAAATTCAGCTTTACGACGTGTTTTCGCTAATCGAGATCCATTGATAATCAATACGGAAAATACAACAATTGTACGACTATTGCTCCACTGGATTATTCCATATTCTTCATATCTTGGATGGCAAATTTCGTTACTCATTGTTTCGTCATTATCAGTATTTGTTAATAGCCTATCCAAAAAACCATCTAGAGTATTAATTTTTAATGGTATTCGAGAGTTATTTGTCTGGACTCTAAGCCTCTTTTGATAAAATAGCTGTAAAGTCGGTATAACGAGATTTTTACATAACAACATTAATGTCCATTAGGTTATATCATTCGTCACTGTACAGATGGTACAAACCCAAGACGCTAATCGCAGTTATCCCTAACGCTAGTGCTGAAGGAACCAGAGGCACCCACCATCCTTGAACAAGCAGAAATAGACATACACCCCAAAGTAAAATTAAACTAATTAATACTCCGACCGTTTGTATATAAAGCGATCGCCCTCCTACCCCAACAATGGCTCCCACCCATGCCCAACTCCCAATCCACAGGATTTCCGCCGATTCAGCCCACCAGGATAGTAGAGGACGTTCTCCAAGTGCAGCGCTAATGATTTGGCTAATCATCTGGGCTTGCACAACCACTCCCGGCATTGCTTCGGCTTGAAGTCCTTTGCTGTAAGGCGTTAAATGAGTATCGATCTTGGGATTTACGACTCCAATTAAAATAATGCGATCGCGAACCAATCCTGCTAGTTGAGAGTCTAGAGAACCGCTTAAGATTTCCCTTAAATTGACTTGTTTTGGACGAACTGCCTGGTAATCAACTAACACCTGATAACCACCAGTATCACCTTGAGATAGTTGATAACCCCCTGCATGACCTTCAAGACGCCCAAAAGTCTGTGAACCAAGCTGAATCCTTTTATTTCTGTGAGGGGATACTGTTATCCACTCCTTTTTGATGCCATGACTATTTTCCAGATAGTTTTGAGCAATACGAAAACCAAAAGATTCTTGGGTTGGGCAATATTCATCAGACGGCATACCTAAAAACTGGCGTCGAATGACACCATCACGATCAAGAGGAACATTATTAAACCCTAACTGCTCAACTGGAAAATCTGGAGTCGGTGGCTTGACTCCTGGAAGATCGCTGGTAAAGCTTTTAGCTTGACAGATTGCAATTAACTTCTGTTTTTTCAGGTGAGATTGCAACTCTGGGATGAAGGGAAAATCGTGAATAATATCCAAGCCAATCACACTAGGTTGATGAGGTGAAAACTTTTGCAGTAGTGCCAGCAACGCTTCATCAGATAAAGACCCCTCCATCTCCATCCCTTGATTACGCTGATACTGAATATCCTCCTCTCCAATCGCTACCACCAAAATTCGATGATCTGGAATAGATTGTCCGGGTCTAACCCGGATAAGATGATCAAACGCTTTAAGTTCCCATCCTTGAAGCCATCCCAGCGCTCTTATTCCCACCACCACACTTGATACCAGCGCACCGCAAACGAATGCTGTCCCCAGCTTCACCCCTAGGGAAAATGTTTGAGCCTTTTGGGTGGGAACTGCAACGGTTTGATCAAAGATCTGACTTTTCGCGCCATCTAGAAAAATCGATATCAAACCTAACCCCCCAGCCCCCTTCCCTGCGAGGGAAGGGGGAGAATTCAAAGCCTCTCTCCTTGCAGGAGAGAGGTTTGGAGAGAGGTTTTCCCGATCCCGTGAAAAGCAAGGGTCAAAGATGCCTTCATCCTCTGGCTTAATTAAATCCAACCAACTCAATGGTTTTGCCGCAGAAGGCTGGAATATTACAGGCAACCAACTGGCGCAGGGATAGACTTTCTCCATACCCAGTAACCGTTGCCGTGCTTCCCTTTGGGCGAGATGCAATGATTGACCTTGAGAAAACTCCTGCAGAAAATACTTCAGAAATTGCTGGGCTACACAGTCCGGCACAACTTCTCGCATGACAATAATATGAGGTAATTGCAAATCTGCCAGAGCCTGAGCTAACCCCAACCCATCACAAGAATTAAAAATCGCCAGTTGTAGACCATTTGCGATCGCTCTTTGTACCCCATACCGTACCTGATCAATGGTTAGATGAGTCGTGGAGTTGAGCCGCAGTATCCCCTGTCTCTGTGCTTGAGTCTCACTGTGTCCCGCAAAAAATAGAATATGCCAGGATTTTTCATATAACTTATCATGGAGTTCTTGGTGAGTCGGTTCCGGCAGAAATTCCACCTTGGCTCCAGGTAACTCATTTAAGGTTTGCTGATCACTCTCCACATCGATATTGGTGGAATCTCCCAACACTGCCAAAATGTTCACCTGATTCGGCTCTGAAGCCACTGAATTCCTCTTACCAGAACAGGGAGATGAACCCATACCACTCAAGGCAACTTCTGCTTTAGGATATTGTTCAATGAAGTCCCACAAATGCCAGGGGAGAGCTTGAGCCTCAGCATTAGCCGTGCGAATTAAGACTTGAACCAACTCATCAGGCATCAACGCCTGTCGCAGTTGTAAATCAATATCACGAAACGAGTCAGAGCGTAACCAACGCTGAAACTGCTGTTCTAACCGTTGAGCCGATTCTGTACAGGCTTCTATCGGATCAATCTTACCGTTAACTCTAATTTTGGAAGGCTTGAGGGCACGGCTAGGAGTTGAAAGGCGTCGATAATCTTGCTGCCACTGGGTTAGATGCTCTGATAGAAGCGTCGAAGGCGGGAGTGTGCGATCTAGGGTAATACTAGAGGCTAAATCACCCTGACCAATACGCAGAGTAACATAAAAGCCCTGATGATTGAGGTCGCCCCTCAGTTCCAGTACCGCCAGTTTACTCATGGGAGTGTGCCTAACTCAGACCACAAATGCCTCATTAATTGTCACATCTCCTAGTTCGATTCGCAGAGAAAAGCGATCGCCTGTTTCTGCGTCAAAGCCTAGCTCAATCATGCGGTTTTCAGCCCGTGCTTGGGTATGCATCACCGCTTCACCCACCGCATCCAGGACAGTCATTTCCAAGCCGACAGGCAGGAATTCCTGTTTTGCTGGGGGACAAATCTTGAGTGCAATGCCTAAATCTACCTCTGACTTAGGCATGAGTTCAGTCACTAAAACAATTGGTGCCATCCCCTGCTGAATCGGGACTTCCACAATTTTGCCTCGCACCACAGGAGATAAATTCGGTGTCGTAGCTTCGGCTGCAAGTGAACGAGTATTTCGCCATGCATAGTTCATCAATGAGATGCCCAGAATCTGATCCAGGGTTTGCCAGCCCGCTTCAATTTGACCGTGCAGCCAGTGGGTGAGTTGGGTGAATCGCTCAGTCAGATTGTCGAGATACAGGGGCAAATCAGAGATTGGACGGAGACGATGTAAGGGCAGTTCTTCACTATCGACGTACTCCACAAAGCCGAGAATGAGGGCTTCTGACTGTTCAGGTTCAATTTGTACCACGATATAAGCAATGCGCTCATCCTGCACCTCTGTAGGTACATAGCATACGGAAGTCGTCTCCCGCTCAAAGGCAGAAATGGGGCGACATTCAATGCGTCCTTTACCCATCACATCCAAATCTGCTACATTAGCGGTCATCCGCATTAAAGGATTCCAACTATCGCAGTGGGAAGGATCAGATGGAATCCCAATGATTTTGAAATAGTTGTTGACTAAACAAACAGCAAGTGTATTTCGATAGACTTGCTTGGCTTTGGTTTCATTCGGTTGCTCCTGAGCAAATTGATGGGCAATTTGTCGCGCTTTGTGAGTAATTAAGATGGGTACAGCCACATCCTCCTGTGCTTGAATCGGTTGAATCATCATTGTTACCTCGTTATCGTTAATGGTTACTTTATTTTTTCTTCTAGGTATCCTTGGGCAACGCCAAATTCTCGTAGGAGGGGGCGACAGTGGCGATTGTAAAACTTAGGCAAGTCCTTGGCTTCGGCGGGATTGAGGTTGAATTCATTGGCAATATCCTGCCAGGGAGTTTCTGAGGGAAAGCGTTTGAGGAAGAGGACTTGAGCATTGATTTCAGAGCGCTTGCGGAAACAGGTTTGCCGTAATTTTCCCTCTGGATCATCCCGTACCCAGGTCATGGTTGTCTGCCACATTTGTAGGGCTTGGCTGGAACCTGGATTGGCGGCTAGATTATCAAGGGGGTGAATTGGGGTATCATCATCGGTGGAAATGGGTAGGGTTTGCCGTTGTTTTTCTCGATTTTGGCGATCGCGCCATCTCCGCAGCGTCCGCTTCAGGCAATGATCAATCCAAGTTGTCACAGCACTGAGATTTGGATCATAGTCCTCCAAGTGTTGGCAACAGTATTCCCAGGTTTCCTGGAGGGCATCTTCATAGTAAGGCGTGTTTTCGTTCCAGAGTTTGCCGGACTTCATCACCTGGCGGTAGATTTCTTGGATGCACCGCTGTCGTGCCGCACGTTCTGGGGGATGGGTGCAAGCATCAGCGACCAGTTGTTTTAAGGTTTCATTTAATGTACTCATGGTGAATTGACCGAGGTGGCAGAGGCATTGGATGCCACTTGTCATTGTCTGAGTCAAGTATAGGGTTTAATCGATGCCTTAATTCAGCTCTACTTAGTTATAGGGGTGGCGATGGGAGTTTTCGTAAAGTGGAGCGAAAAAAGTTTTTTGACGGATTTTGCGAAAACTGGGTTTGCCAGCCCTATAGCTTTACAGATTGGGTGTGGCGATTGTCCAGATCGGAATGTGCGATCGCTTGCCACTCACTCTCTAATTTTAAAGCGTTTAGCCAACCTCTGGATTGGTAGAGGCAATTTTGTGCCTGATTCTCCTGTGATGGGTGACAAATACTCACCCCGTTCTTTGTCGTGGTCATTAATGAAATTAAAGGTACTGTAATCATGAAAACAACTATCCCGATTAACGCTGAAATTCTCCTTGATGGTTCTCAACTTACATTAGGAGAAGCAATTGTCACCGCCCAGGATTGGTTAACTGCTTTTGCTAATAGTGAAACATTTCTCCCCACAGTTAATCTGACGTTTGGCAACCAGTTTGATGCAGAAAAAGTAACAAAGTTGCGTCAGGAGTGGGGGGCTAAAGACTTTAACTCGCTACCCACAATTGAAATTCGGACGGCTACAGAACTTAATGGTGCTAACGGTGCATTTGCGGCTGCGACTAACACCATTTATTTATCTCAAGACTATATTATTGAGAATTCGGATAATCCTCAAGGGATTGTTGAGGTTTTGTTAGAGGAAATCGGTCATGCTGTGGATGCACAGATTAATTCAGTAGATGCGCCTGGGGATGAAGGGGCGATTTTTTCAGATTTGGTTCAGGGGGTGGAGTTAGATCAACCGACTCTTGAGGTATTAAAGGCTGAAGATGATACGGCTACGATTACTTTAGATGGTGAAGTTATTCAGGTAGAAAAATCTAATCCTCCTACCTTCAGCGTAAATCAGATATTAAATGGCTTAAAAGATGTCTTCCTGTATAATCAGGGAAAAGTAAACGAACTATTCAATGGTGAAAATCTACCCAATCTAGAGGGTATTAGTGATGGTGGGTTGCCTTTCTTAGGTCAAGATTTTGCAAACAAAGCAGGAGAGCAAGGACAGTTTCTCAAGGATGCTTACGATAGCATACAGAACGGATTTAAAGATATTTTTGGAACGAATGGCTTTATAGACGATGCAATAAAAGCAACAGAAGTACAAATTCAAAATGCCTTGTTTAAAATCCTGGGACCTGACAAGCTTAATATTCTAAAAGATTCTGATGACTTAGACTCTGAAATAACTGCTGCCGATATCAAAGTCAATGTCGCTCCCTCTGGTGAACTCACTGTAGATTGCGACTTAGGTCAACGTAAATCAATAGTTGATATTAAACTACCAAAGAATCTTGGCTTGCCACAACTTGGTCTAAATTTTGAGGACAACGCAACTTTTAAAGTTGATTTTGACTATACTTTTGATTTGGGTTTTGGCTGGAATCTGACTGATGGTTTCTTCTTTGATACATCTCCCAATGCTATAAACGATACGGACAAAGGAGAACTTAATCTTGAACTGATACCAACACTTCCAAAAACATCAGCTAATTTTGGATTTTTGCAAGTTGATGCTAAAGATAACGGTACAGGATTAAACTTCTCCTTAGATCTCGATGATGGTAACGACCATAAACTAACCCGTCAAGAATTAAATAATGATAGTCTTAAAACTCAAACGCAAGGGGCTGCTGACATCCAGCTTAATTTTCTCTCTAGCTTTAATCAAGAGGTAGCACTTCCTCAACTTGGAACTAACTTAAAGATACACTGGGATTTTATAGATATTTTTGCAAAACCTGAAGTCAAGTTTGATGATACAATCCTAAATTTTGGGTCGTTCCTTAGCTCATTTTTAAAACCAACTGTCTTGACAATTGAGGCGTTCACTAAGCCGATTGAGCCTATTTACAGTTTTCTCACCCATAAAATTAACATTTTAGAAAAGCTCAGTATCGGGGATGGCTCTCTCTTAAGTTTGGCGAAATTAGGGAATAACGATCACCGTGTTGAAGATACTATTGCTGCAATTCGTCTAATTGGAGAATTGTCTGAACTCGTTAGCAATATTGATGTCAATAACTCTCCTGGATTGACACTCGACCTAGGTAAGGTGAATCTCAGGGATTTCGATCTTCGTGATCCCAATGATTCTCTAAAAAATGCCTCAATCACTCCAGTCAATATAAAATCATGGTCAGAACTACTAGCTAACAAAACAAATCAGTACCAACCTTATATAGACTTTTTTACAAAACTCCTCAGCAATCAAGAAGTTGGGAATACTACGGTCGATCCTGATTCAATCAACAAAATTATATCTTTCCCTATTCTGGAAAACCCCAAATCAGCTATTGGGTTATTTACAGGTCAGTCTGTAGATTTTTTCAAACTTGATTTTCCAACGTGGGACTTTGGATTTAACATTCAAAAAGACTTTCCTATTGCTGGTCCATTAGAAGTTGATTTTGGTGGCGGAATTGGTGTCAAATTTAATCTCGGATTTGGGTACGATTCTGCTGGCATCCAACAGTGGGCTGAAGAATATAAATTCGATCCTAACAAAAAAAATGTAATTTTTGATGGCTTTTTTGTTGACGATAATCGGGTAACACAAGAGGATGGCAGTCAAAAAGATCTACCTGAACTTGAGGTTATAGGTAAGATTTCTGCTGGTGTTGGTTTAGATGTGTTTATAGCAGAAGCAAAAGTTCGAGGTGGAATTGATGCCTCAATTTATTTGGATCTGGAAGATGGAGGAGAAGATCTTTCAAATTTAGGCAATAGCGACGGTAAGATTCATGGTTCAGAAATTAAGAATATTGTTCAGTTCGATCCTGCTTGTTTAGTCGAGTTTGGCGGTCAGATTGATGCTTGGTTAGGCTACTACGCCCGGATTGGTTGGCCACCTTTGGGCAAAAAATGGCAAGGCGAATTTGCTAGAACAACCCTGGCAGACTTTGAAATTGATGCCTGTCCCGATAAACAACCAATACTTGCTGAGAAAGGACCCGACAACTTCAATCAAGTTGATTATAGTACTCTGGATATTAACATTGGGTTGCAAGCGGATCAGCGCTTATTTATTAATACAACTGACCATGATGAAAAATTTCTAATTCAGGGTTTGGGTAACAATAGCAATGAAACTGTTGTAGTTAAATACCTAAATTTTACTCAAATTTATCAAAGTCAAGAGGATAACCAAGGAATTAACAGGATTGTTGCCAATGCTGGAGAGCTTGATGACAGAATTGATGTAGAGAATATTGCTATCCCAGTAGATTTTTCAGGTGGCAATGGTAATGATGCGCTCTATGGTGGTAATGCGAATGATATCTTAAAGGGTGACAATGGGGATGACGAACTTTACGGTAGTGGTGGGAATGACACCCTGGATGGTGGAGAAAATGCTGATTTCCTCTACGGCGAAAATGGTGATGATACGCTCTATGGCGGAGATGGGAATGACTATCTTTTCGGAGGTGGATGGGTATCTGTTCCTGATAGCAATGAAGTCATTGATTCTGGTGAACTTGGTAATGACTTTATCGATGGTGGTGCTGGTAGCGACTTTATTGATGGAAATGCTGGCAACGATCAATTATTTGGCGACACCGACGACTCTCAAGCAGGTAACGATATCATCTTTGGTAATGATGGTAACGATACATTGTACGGTTTAGCAGGTAACGATATTTTAAGTGGTGGAGATGGTTTTGATTCTCTCTATGGCGGTATTGGTAATGACGAACTATTAGGAGAGGCTAACGATGATTTCTTGAGAGGAGAAGCTGGCAACGATAAGATTAGTGGTGGTGAAGGTAACGATACTGTCAGTTACGATAACTCTCTTAGCGGTGTGGTTGTCAATATTGATGAGGGAAGAGGCTACATAAATACTCAAAATATAGGCGATATGGCGTCTGTATTTACCATTAACGCAGCTGAGGCGGAAGATGGTTTTGGGAGCAAAGATTCCTTTCATTTTACCACTATCAGAGAGAGCTATGACGAAGTAACGAAAACAGTTAGCCAAAAAACAATCAATGTTTCTGGTAGCATAGAAAATATCATTGGCTCTCAATTTAACGATAGTCTAATTGGCAATAGCCAAGCCAACCATATCCAAGGTTTGATTGGAAATGATCTGTTGATTGGTAACGCCGGGGATGACTATCTTGATGGTCAGAATGATATTGATACCGTCAGCTATCAGTATTCCCCCAACGGTGTAATCGTCAATATCGACGAACAACTCAACTACCAAAATTCAGGCGGTTATTCCCACGAAACCATCACCTCCGGTAATCCCATCCCCACCGATACTGAACCCAACTTTACCATCACTTCCGGCACCGCTGTCGATGGATTTGGTAATACCGACACCCTCCGCAATCTCGAAAATATCATCGGTTCTGAATCCCACGATATTCTGATTGGCAACAGTTTAGATAATCGCCTCCATGGTTTAGCCGGAGATGACCTATTTATTGACAATGCTGGGAATGACTATTTTGATGGAGGGAATGGGTTTGATACGGTTAGTTACCGCCGCGATCCAGGATTAGTTGATGTTAACTTAGAACAAAATCAAGCCACTGACGGCTTTGGTAATACCGATCAGATATATAATATCGAAAATGTCATTGGTTCCAATTCCAGCGATCGCGTCATCGGTGATGCTAATGCCAATACCATCATTACTGGAACTGGAGACGACTGGGTAGAAGCCAGAGATGGCGACGATATCATCTTCGGCGAACAAGGAAAAGACACCCTATTCGCAGAAAACGGTAACGACTTCTTGGTTGGTGGTAAGGATGCAGATAGCCTCAATGGTGGCGAAGGAAACGATACCGCCTCCTATTTCACCGCCGCCTCCCGTGTCGCCGTTAGCCTCACCACCGGGAAAGGTTGGGTAGGAGATGCCAAAGGCGATCGCATCGAAGCTATTGAAAACCTGGAAGGCTCAGACTACGAAGACTTACTCATCGGCAATAGTATCAATAATACCCTGAGTGGATTAGCTGGCGATGACCTAATTTACGCAAAAGCAGGAGACGACGTACTTGATGGGGGTGATGGGAGCGATCGCTTACTTGCAGGGGATGGGAATGATACACTTTACGGACAAGCTGGAGAAGATCTGCTCAAAGGTCAAAATGGTGACGACCTCCTTGATGGCGGTGATGGCAACGATCAACTGTATGGACACAAAGGAAACGACACCTTAGACGGTAATGCTGGCAATGATTACCTCGAAGCAGGTAACGGCAATGATTATCTTCAAGGGAGTCAAGGAAATGACCAACTCTACTCTCAGAACGGAGAAGACACCCTAGAAGGTGGAACTGGGGATGACTTACTCGATGGCGGGAACAGTGATGACATCCTCAGTGGTGGTGATGGAGATGACCAACTCTATGGTCAAAATGGTAGTGATACCCTCAATGGAAATACCGGAAACGATTACCTCGACGGGGGTAACGGTAATGACCAACTTACAGGCGAAGACGGAAATGACCGACTCTATGGTCAAAAAGGCAATGATACCCTAAATGGAAATGCCGGAAATGACCTCCTCGATGGCGGTAAAGGAAATGACCAACTTACAGGTGGCGACGGGAATGACCAACTCTATGGTCAACAGGGTAAAGATACCCTAGAAGGCGAAACCGGAAATGATTCCCTTTGGGGAGGTAATCATCATGATATTCTCTTAGGACAAGCCGGAGATGATTACCTCAATGGCGGTAAAGGTGACGACCAATTAGACGGTGGAGAAGGAAAGGATCGTCTTTACGGTCAAAACGGTGAGGATATCCTAAATGGTGGCACAGGGGATGACTATCTGGATGGCGGTTCAGACAACGACGAACTTTATGGGAACCAGGGGAACGATCGCATTTATGGTCAGAAAGGACATGATACCCTTGATGGCGAAGACGGTCACGACTTCCTCGATGGTGGATTAGGAGACGATTTCATCTATGGTAAACAAGGAAGCGATCGCCTTTACGGTCAACAGGGTCAGGATTACCTCGATGGTGGTATCGGTGACGACCGACTCGAAGCCGGTGATGGGGATGACCAACTTTACGGTCAAGAAGGTCGGGATTACCTGGATGGCGGCGCTGGTGATGATTTCCTCTGGGGTGGTGATGACACCGATAAACTCTTAGGACAATCAGGAAATGATTACCTAGATGGGGGTTCAGGAAATGACCAACTCATCGGTGGCGATGGCAATGATCAGCTTTACGGTCAAGATGGCGATGATACTATCAATGCTGGCGTTGGTAATGACTACCTCGAAGGTGGTTTAGGTAACGACCAACTCACAGGTGGTGATGGTAACGATTATCTCTACGGTCAAGATGGGGAAGACATCCTCAATGGAGATGCTGGCAATGATAACCTCTATGGTGGAGCCAACAACGACCAACTCAGCGGTGGTGATGGTAATGATCTTCTCTACGGTGAAGACGGTAACGATAATCTTGATGCTGGCGCTGGTGATGACTATTTAGAAGGCGGTTTTGGCGATGACCAACTTGCAGGTGGTGATGGCAATGATCAGCTTTACGGTCAAGATGGCGATGATACTATTGATGCTGGCGTTGGTAATGACTATCTCAAAGGCGGTTTAGGTGATGACCAACTTACAGGTGGTGACGGAGACGACCATCTCCAAGGTCAAGAGGGTAACGATACGATTGATGCTGGCGCTGGTAACGACTACCTAGTCGGTGGAAATGGAATCGATATCCTGTTCGGACAAGCCGGAGATGATTACTTGGAAGGCGGTGATGGAGATGATACCCTCTATGGCAATACTGGGAACGATGAACTCATCGGTGGTAATGGAAACGATCAACTCTACGCAGGTGCAGGTGACAATATTCTCAACGGTGGTCTAGGACAAGATCTACTCTACAGCGGTAGTGGTCGAGATATGTTTGTACTTGCCACAGGTATGGGAGAGGACACCATCTTTGACTTTACGGTTGGGTTTGATTATCTCGGATTAGCCAATGGCTTAACCTTTGAGGATCTCACGATTACCCAAGGTAGCGGTGACAATGCTCTTAATACTGAAATTCGCATCCAAGAGAATGGGGAATTATTAACCTCATTGGTTGCGGTGCAAGCTGATACTCTCTCCTTTTGGGATTTCGCTGTTATTTAGAGGGTTGGTCTAGTAATAGTGGTTAGTAGAGACGTTCCGCCGGAATATCTCTACTAATTGAAGAAACATCAGTATAACTGACCTGAAAAACCTCGGCAAACTTGGCGATTACTACGGGGCGGACTTGATCTACGGTAATATTCGGGATAAACTGGGCAAGACTCCCCACAGGTTTATCGGCAATTCCACAGGGGACGATACGCCCAAACCCACTTAAGTCGGGGCAAACATTTAGGGAAAAGCCATGCATGGTAATCCAACGACTGACTTTAATGCCAATGGCTGCAACCTTGCATCCCTCTAGCCAAACGCCCGTCATCCCGGTTTCGCGATCGCCTTTGAGTCCATAAACCGCCAACACTTCAATTAAGACGGCTTCTAACTGTCGCAGATACCAATGTAAATCTTGCTGATAATAGCGTAAATTGAGAATGGGATAGCCGACGAGTTGACCGGGACAATGGTACGTGACTTCACCTCCCCGTTCGATGCGGTGAACCTCCCAGTCTGCTTCTGCGGGGTTGAATTTGAGGAAGTCTAAACTTGCACCTTGACCTAACGTATAGACTGGCGGATGTTCCAGTAATAAGAGAACATCATCAAGGGTGGGATCGTTAATCCGTTGTGACAGGAGCGATCGCTGTTGTTCCCAGGCGACGGTATACGGTATAAGTTCTTGATTGTATAGTAAGCATTGACGTTGTGCCATTCACGCCCTATTCTCTGAAGATAACTTATCTATTATGAAAGACAAACTTATCTATTGGGTAAATCAGTTATTAGTTGCTGATTTCTTCCTGGTTTTATTCAGCTTCTTCTGGTTCGCGATCGCACTCCTGGGGCGATCAATTGGTGTTTCACTGGGATTAGACGTGTGGTATAGCTTGTGGAACCCTGTCTTTACTCCCGCGATCGGTCTTTTAATGGCAGGTGCGCTGTTAACTGGACTGATGAACCAGATTAACAAGCGTTTGAATTCAGATTGAATTCTGCCAAATATCTGGAAATGCCATCGCCAAATTGTCGCCAAATTGTAGTGGCATGGCACGCCCTCTACTCAAATAGATTCTCAGTTTATGGAAGTCTGAAGAAAAATGGCTACCCTTAGCAATAGACGCAACTAATATTGGTCAAAACTTTACTGTTCTTTCCCTTCATGTTCTTTATCAAGGTTGTGGAATTCCTGGTATAAATTAAAAATTGGAGTTGAGGAAACAACCGAGAAAAATTTCTTGCTTTTTACAAGGATAAATTAACATTATTGCCAATTTAGTTTGTGGTATTAGATGCGGTTCTTCCGTACCTGTTATGCTAAATCCTGGTCGCCCTAATTTTCTCTCATCACAATGAATTAGCCCTGTCCTTTTTAAGGGGGATTACTCGCCGTCAGTATGCCCGTTGGCTGATTGAAACGAATAATCGAATTTATGAGAACAGTCCCGGGAAACAAATCCGTTTAGCCTCAGAAACCACTCAACCCACGTTCCAAGATGTACCACCAACTGACCCAGATTTTGGGGCAATTCAGGGATTAGCTGAAGCGGGGTTAATTCCTAGTCCTTTGAGTGGTAATTCTACAGAAGTTCTGTTCCGCCCTGATGCACCTCTAACTCGGGAAAGTCTTGTTTTATGGAAAGTCCCGTTAGATATTCGTCAGGGATTACCGCAAGCCTCTCTAGATGCAGTGCAGCAAACCTGGGGATTTCAAGATGCGGGCAAGATTGATCCGAAAGCAATGCGGGCAATTTTGGCAGATTTTCAGAATGGTGAACAATCGATTATCCGTCGCGTTTTTGGGTAT
>NZ_JAVJQP010000093.1:0-17172 GCF_040218875.1 Coleofasciculus sp. D1-CHI-01 | reverse complement strand
TTACCCTTAGCTTCCTGCTCCACTGTACTAAAAACACCACTGAGTAATCCTTGACTATTTTCCCCATCCAATAAGACGTTATCGGTTGCCCAAATCACTATCTTACCTGCATCTCCTTCTCCAAAAGTAGTGGCAGAAATTTCAGCGCCGTTGGTTACTATTAAAGAGCCACTATCAATGTCCACTCCTCCAGAATTTCCCTTGGCTCCCGGTTGCACTGTACTAAAAACACCACTGGGTAATCCTTGACTATCTTCTCCATCCAAGAAGACATTATCGGTTGCCCGAATTACTATCTTCCCGGCATCTCCTTCTCCAAAAGTAGTGGCATCAATTTGAGCACCATTAGTTACTATTAAAGAGCCACTATCAATTTCCACACCCCCAGAATTCCCCTTAGCTTCCTGCTCCACTGTACTAAAAACACCACTAATTTCTCCTTGACTAGTGTCCCCATCCAAGAAAATGGTGTCAGTCGCCCGAATTACTATTTTTCCCGCATCTCCTTCTCCAAAGGTACTGGCATCAATTCGAGCACCATTGGTTACGGTTAAAGAGCCACTATCAATTTCCACACCCCCAGAATTTCCCTTGGCTTCCTGCTCCACTGTACTAAAAACACCACTAGAGAATCCTTGATTATTTTCCCCATCCAAGAAAATGGTATCAGTCGCCCGAATTACTATTTTTCCCGCATCTCCTTCTCCAAATGTAGTGGCAGAAATTCTAGCGCTGTTGGTGGCAGTTAAAGAGCCAGTTTCAATTTCCACTCCTCCAGAATTCCCCTTGGCTTCCTGCTCCACTGTACTAAAAACACCACTGAGTAATCCTTGACTATTTTCCCCATCCAAGAAAATGCGATCGGTTGCCCGAATCACCACCTTACCTGAATCTCCTTCTCCCGATGTAGAGGCATTAATTCGAGCGTCGTTGGTTACACTTAAAGAGCCACTGTCAATTTCCACACCCCCAGAATTTCCGTTGGCTCCCGGCTCCACTGCACTAAAAACACCACTAGAGAATCCTCGACTATCTTCCCCATCAAATAAGACGTTATCGGTTGCCCGAATCACTACCTTACCCGCATCTCCTTCTCCAAATGTAGTAGCAGAAATTCTAGCGCCGTTGGTGGCAGTTAAAGAGCCAGTTTCAATTTCCACTCCTCCAGAATTACCCTTAGCTTCCTGCTCCACTGTACTAAAAACACCACTAGAGAATCCTTGACTATTTTCCCCATCCAAGAAGACATTATCGGTTGCCCAAATCACTATCTTACCCGCATCTCCTTCTCCCAAGGTAGAGGCAGAAATTTCAGCGCCATTGGTTGCAGTTAAAGAGCCAGTTTCAATTTCCACGCCCCCAGAATTCCCCTTGGCTCCTAGTTGCACTGTACTCAAAACACCACTGGAGAATCCTTGACTATCTTCTCCATCCAACAAGATGCTATCGGTTGCCCGAATTACTATCTTACCTGCATCTCCTTCTGCAAGGGTAGAAGCATCAATTTGAGCGCCATTAGTTACAGTTAAAGAGCTACTATCAATGTCCACTCCTCCAGAATTCCCCTTGGCTCCCGGTATCACTTGACTAGCAACACCACTGGAGAATCCTTGATTATTTTCCCCATCCAATAAAATGCGATCGGTTGCCCGAATTACTATCTTACCCGCATCTCCTTCTCCCGAAGTAATTGCATCAATTCGAGCGCCATTCGTCAGAGAAAGCGAGGAAGCTGTCATCCTGACATCTCCTCCGTTTCCTGTGGCTCCATCTTCAACATTATTACTAATTACCCCTTCTGCTACAACCACGGTTCCAGTCGCATCAATGGTAATATCTCCAGCTTGAGCATCTACAACACCCAAACCTGAGAATATTCCCGCCAAGAGTTGACTATTGTCAATTGACAAATCTCTAGGATAAATAACAATATCACCCCCATCAGCTTCTGCCACATCAATAATGCTATCAAAAATTGCGATATCGGTTCGTGCCAAATCCGTTGGAAAATCCAGCCCTAAACTCCCATTTTCAACCGCTAATCCCACCGCTCCCGGTGCGCCGACTCCTGCTAATTCAACTCTGCCACCGAAGGCTGCTAAAGTAGCACCATCAATTAATAATTCCCCCGTTGAATTCGCATCTGGTGCTATATTTCCCCCCACAAGTAACAAACTTTCCCCCGACGGTACAGATAGAGAACCTCTCACTTCAATTGAACTCGCTCCTTGAGCCGCTAATTGATTAAAGAAAAGCGTATCGGGGTTAACTGTGAGTAAAGGCGGCGCATCTGGATTCGTGGCACTAAAAACGCCTTGATTGCCAAACCCAATGGCATTAGCTGTAGAGGCGACAAAGGAACCACCAATATTTAACTGGGCATTCTCACCAAAGATAATCCCATTGGGATTAATTAAAAATAAATTTGCTGTACCATTTGCCTGAATTAAGCCATCAATATTCGAGAGAGTAGAACCCATTACCCGACCCAAAATGTTCTGAATATCTAAAGCATTATTAAAGAATGCGGCTCCCCCTGTCGGCACAGAAAACTCTTCAAAACTATGGAACAGATTTCCTCCTTGCACTGTCCCTCCTTGAATTATACAAATTGGACACCCGGTTACCTGAGAATTTACCGGAAGTGTATTATCCGCCTCAATTTGGCTTTTAGCTGGACTGATTGCTGCTAGAAGGCTAAGAGCGATACTGCTGACACGGCAAAGGGAACGGATGATTGGTTTCATTTTTATCCTATCCTTTGAGTGGGAAGACTGGTTAATTAATACTTTACTATGATGTATGGCGTTTCTCAGAGAACGAGGTGCTTAGGTGTGGGCGCAAGCCTTGCGCCCCTACATACATTTTGGTACATCACGCGCTTGTAAACGGCTATAGACTTCAACAAAATATACAGGCAAGCAGATGATTTTAAGCTATATTATGATGGCGTTGATCTGAGATAAGCTGTTCGGCATTTAAATCTTAATGTCAAGAATTGCAAAATCCTTGTAGTGCATCTTGCTCGCTACCCATTCCCAATTTAAATGCATGACAAGTTATGACACCATTTACTGTTATGCCATTCATCCGCAAATAACTCAAGTTATTGGCTAAAAACGCCAGTCGTATAAAGACCAAAACGGGTGTATTAGGACTTCTGCCGCTACACCATCTATAGGGCTAAATGTGCGTTACGCTTCGCTCTCCTCACCCTACGGGGGTGGCACACCTGAATTGGTGAATTCTAATTTACCCAACCATATTTGCGAAACTTAAACAGTTTGATCAATTCTCGTTGCACTTTCTGATAAAGGGGCATTTTTTCCGATTCAATGGAAGCGTAAACTTTTGCACCCGGTATCAAGCGTTGCTCAGAATTATTGATCAAGGCTCTAACTTTTAGTAGCTGTTTCTGTTGAGCGGGATCTGGCTGCATCACTAACTCCATCTTTTCTAAGCGAGTTGTGTAAGATGGTAATCCGGGTTCTAGGGGACGGAAGGTTACCTTCGCCCCATTTTTTACAATATCGGAGTCCGTTTGGGGAACTTCAATAATGGCGACAAGATGACTTAAATCGGCAATCTCCAAAATCGGTTCTCCCGCAGGCATTTTTCGACCTAGGAGTTTGTGGAAATCTGGAGTAATAATAAATCCCGTTTGTTTTGCTTTCAATATTTGATGAGCTTGTTGTTTATTTTGTCGTCTTTCTAGTTCCGTTTTTAAGGTGTTGAGTAATGGTTGTTGGCTGGTGACTCCTTTACGAGCAGCGGATAACTCTACAGTAGCCGTTTGACGGGTAGCAGCTAGGATATGGAGTTCGTTTTGCAGGTCTGCTAATTCCTCTTGTTTTCTATTGGTTACGATTTTAATTTCCGCTTGTTTTGCAGCAACTTGTTGTTTAAATTGGTTAATTTCGCTTTCTTTTGTGGTAATTTCACTAATAAGATGGGATTCTCTATCTTGCATATCTTCTAAGATATTGAGGGCGAGAACACCTTGGGCAACTAAGTCTTGATATCTACTAATTCGTTCTTGAGTTCTGGCTAAAGTTTCAGTTCTTCCTGCTATCTGGCTGCGTATCCCAGTAATGGTGCTTTGCAGGGCGGCAATCTCTTGGTTGAGTTTTTCGACTTCGGGTAAATGGGGAAGTTCTTGCTGAAGTTGTTGGATTTGCTGGGTTATCAAGGATTCTTTGACGGATGTTTCATTTATTTGTGCTGAGAGGGTGTTTAGTTTAAATGAAGCGGATTTATAGTTAGAAATCGCTTGGTCTAATTCAGCTTGGGATTGGGCAATTTCCACGTCCATATCCTCAGTAGAGATAATCGCGATCGCTTGATTGTCTTGGACTTGTTGATTGGGTTGTACTAAAAGTTCGGTCATGGTTCCAGGAACTTCTGTGTAAACGATTTGATGAGAATTGGGTGCGGGTTCTAACTGTGCTTCTGCATTAACTGAGTTGGAAACAGGAATTTGACTGATTAAGCCTAAGCCAATTACGATGATGCCGATACCCAAGAGGTGTTTGTAAGGAAATGAGGTGGAAGTATTTTGGGTGGGATTTGTTTGCTGACGAGGTGATCCCCCAATCAGCGTTTCTGGTGCAGTGGGTGTGGATGCTTCCTCAGCAGGAAGCGTTGGTGGAACAACTCGCAAAGGAGAGGTGGCATTATTGAGGGAGTTTTTGGTATTAGGGTGAGATGTCATCAGCTTTAAATATTTATGAATCGGTTAAGCAAAAACCCATGTAAATCTTGTATTCGCTGTTGTCGTTTACCTATTGCCTGTTGCCACTGAACTCTTTCTAGGAAAATAGAAGTAAATTGCCCAGATAAGCAAGAGAAGTAAGGCGGTGGTGGGAATATTTAGGAGAATCCAGTCGGTTATTCTCAAGAAGAGAAACCCGAAGACGAACCATATATAGGCAAGACTTAAGGGAGCATAAGCGGCTAGAATCCAGGAATCCCTCCGGGTTTCGTTAATGGGTTGACCTGTAAGTAGGTGAGCGTAAAAGCTAAAAGCACGGTTACGAAGATTGTTAATTCCGGTTATGGCGACAGCGAGATAATAGCCATCGAATTTGGCTAGGGGATTGAGATTTAGGGCAATGGTAAATAGACTGGCTATCATGAGTAAATAACTGGTAGTATGAAGCCAATTCCCTGTGGTGGAGAGGTTCCACAACCATAGGGCGATGGCGGCGAGGGTGATTTGGACGAGGATACCTGCGCCAACGACTAGAATTCTTTGCCAGCGTGACAAGCAATAAGAATCGGTGGTATTGGTATAGGCAGCCGGAAACAGGCACATAAATAGGAATCCCATTTCAGGAACAATGCCGCCATACTGTTTTAAGCTGAAGGCATGACCTAGTTCGTGAAGGGTGACGACTAAGGCTGTAAGTAGGATGAAGGGAAGGATTAAAGAAGCGCTTTGGTGTTGCCAAAGTTGTTGACCTTGGTAGAGAATGTTTAAGTGTTGGTGGAGTCCAAGAAGGATTGAAAAGGCTAAAAATAGGCAGAGGAAAAAGGCGAAGGGGCGACTGTACAAAAAGCGCAATTTGTCAATATGTTGGGTTAGCCAGGGGTCAGGGTTGAATAGGGAAACTTTGAAAAATAATAGCTGCATGGGGGTAAATTTACGCCGACGGGGTTTGGGGGGTTGTGTCCCTTCCAGCATGGCGGTGGCGGTGAGGAGTTGCAGCAGGTAGCGAAGTTTGGGGTTACTGATTTGTTTGGGAGGGAGTGTGGCGAGTTGGTCGATAATGGCTTTATCGTGAGGGCTGACTTGGAGAAAGGTGAGAATGGGGATATCTTTCTGTAACAGTCCGCGATGGGTTCCGGCTACTGGGTTGCGGAGAATCCAGTAGTCTTCAGGGTGGTACAGCCAATAGACACCAGATTTGAGGCGAGGAGAGTGAAGATTGGGGGTTGAGGATGGAGATGTGTATTGCGGCTGATTGGCTTTCCGGTTCTCTTGGGTTTCATCGAATGCCAAAATCTTGTGACTAATGAGCTTTTGCAGTAAGTTGACAACTAAGTTTGGGTCAGCGTTGGGGAATTCTTTCTGAGCAAATTGTTGGATTTGTCTAACTGTATATTGTTCAGTAAAGTAACGTAGAGTGTAGCCTTCAATGGGGGAGAAGCGGAATTTCTCTTGACCTTCTATGGCTCTAAGGATAATGTTATTGGAATCTCGCACTTTTACTAAAGTCCAGTATTTGGTTAGGTCTGGACAAAGCCAGTCCTGATAATTTTCCTGGGTTAGGTACTCTTTGAGAGTCATCGCTAAATTAATAGTTTTCTAGCTTTATCTTCATTCCTTGGAGTTTTTCCTGTAGCCATTGCTCAAACAGTTGATTTTGCAGTTCTTGCTTTAGTCTTCCTTCTAAGGTTGCGGGGAGAAACTGCTCAACCCGAAATAGAGCATAATGACCATCAATTTCTAGGGGACCGATAAGTTCACCGGGACTAGCGGAATTAAGAGCGGTTTTGAGAATTTCCGGTAATTGACCCCGACTGACTGAACCCATCATCCCATTGAGAATCCGGTCATTGCTGAGGGAATGTTCTCTGGCTAAGGGTTCAAATTTACTTTTATCTGCCAAAATCTGCTGTTGAAGATTTTCGGCGAGTTGTTTATCTTTGAGGATAATCCGGGAAAGGACGACTCCATCTAGAAAGGGTTTGCGTTGGTTAAAGTAGTCCTCTAATTTGGGTTCGGTTATTTCTGTTTTGAGTTTTTCGACTTTGAAGCTAAAGGCTACTTTGTTTTGAAAGTCATCGTATGTCATGCCATTGCTTTTGAGCCAGGTTTGGAATTGTTTGGGTTCAGTGAGTTGATTCTGTAACCGGAAGTCCATGATGGATTGGTCAAGTCTTAAGGAATCAATCTCGATATCTTCTCTGACTTCAAGTTGTTTTTCTAGAAGGTACTGGCGGAGGATATCCTCTAGAGTACGTTGGAGGCTTCCAGCAGCGCGGAGGTAGTTGAGGGCTTGGCTAAGGGAGATTGATTCGTTGTCGATGCTCAGGAAAGGTATTGATTCCATAGGGTAGTTTTTATGTATCACAAAGGGTTTGATATTGGGATTTGAGTGCGATCACTAACTGAAGCAATCACTTAAAATTTCTAGTGGCGTGACACAGCTAATTTGGTGTATTGGGTGTAGGGTGGGTTGAGGTAACGTAGGTGCAAGACTTCTCGCAGAGTAACCCAACACTGGAGTAGGCTGTGTTGGGTAGAGCGACAGCGAAACCCAACCTACATTTTTAGTCGTGCCATGCCATTAGGTTCTGTGAGCGATCGCACTGACAGAGAATTATCAGAGTGACTCAATCATCTTGAAACACGCCAAACCACCTGCCATCTCCATATCCCACATCAACCATTTCAAAACCTTCATCCCATCGCTCTTCAATTTGTTGCTGAAATTCATCAAAGTTGCCGGAAGAAGAGTAAGCATTGCGTCCCTTATCTGGACCAAAGACACCAAACCACCTCCCATCACCGTATTCAACATTAATTAAATCAAAACCTGCATCCCATCGGTCTGAAATTTGTTGATCAAAGGTATCAAAGTTACCGGAAGAAGAGTAAGCATTGCGTCCAGTATTTTCACTGAAGACCCCAAACCACCTGCCATCTCCATATCCAACATCAACAAGTTCATAATCTTGATCCCATCGGTCTGAAATCTGTTGTGTAAAGGTGTCAAAGTTACCGGAAGAAGAGTAAGCATTGCGTCCCTTATCTGAACCAAAGACCCCAAACCACCGGCCATCACCGTACTCAACATCAATTAAATTATGACCTGTATCCCATCGGTCTGAAATTTGTTGCTTAAAGGTGTCAAAGTTGCCGGAATAAGACCAAGCATTGGGTCTTTCATCCTCGCCAAATACCCCAAACCATCGGTCATCACCACGCTCAACACTGGTTAATTCAAAACCTTGATCCCATCGGTCTGAAATTTGTTGTTTAAAGTCGTCGAAACTACCGGAAGAAGACCAAGCATTAACGACTGGCTGAGTATCGTTAATTTGTACAGCATCATAGTCCTTAAACTCGCCAGTGTTCTGGTTGTTGCTTTCATTAGTCTCGGCTACATCACCATCACCATCTACAATCATGCCGATGTAATAAGTACCGTCTTCCAGACTGTTCCAGAAGGAGTCTCCTTTACTAGGTAAAGTCAGGGTTTTATTTAAGGTGCCAGTGCTACTATTGCCTAATATATTGCCAACTAAGTAGCTACCTAAGTAACGATCTGAAGTGCTGATAAAGTCATTGCTGGAGATATAAAAATCCACATTAAATGAACCTGATGAGGAATTAGCCTGAGTATTTTGGATTTCAAATTCGGTCGTGAAACTATCTCCTGCATCTCGGGGTTCTTCTATGACATTAAAGGACTTACCAGAAAGGTCGCTTGGAGAAGGTGGAGAACAACCATGACCTACTAGTTGGTCTACCGTTAAAGTAGAAGCATCTTTGACAAAATGGGCATATAGGGGTAAATGGTCACAGGTAGCATTAGCTGCGTGATCGGGTTGCTCGTCATTGAGGAGAAGATAGTAATCTTGGATAATAGCCCCTTGTTGTTCGCGATTAAAGCTAGTCAAACCTCGACCAGCATCCTTGCGTGCTTGTAGTTCTGTTAAACCGAGGTAATCATATCCAGCTCCAACTTTTTGTGCATGGATAGCTTGTGGCATGTAAATTGCCCCATCCTGTTGATATTGCCAAACATGAGTCATCTCATGGATGAAGGTATCATCCTCCAATGGCCCCCAAGAGTTAATGGTATTGAATGTTACTAATGGCCTATTCTTAAGCTCCAGTTTCTTATTCTTACGCACAATAAATTTCCACACACTATCTGCAAGAGCAAGGACGGCTTTTGTATCTACTCGTACTAGGTTATAATTAATAGCATTGCCGAAAACACTCCTGGCTAAATCGATCTCGCGTTGATTGAGGGGACGAGTATTAAATTTCAAGAACTCAGCAGCAGTTTCGTAGAGTTCCCCAACCCTTGCAACTTCTGCTACATAAATCAGGTTTTTACCCAACCATTTTAAGAAATCTATCCACGTCTCAGCTTTACCCAAGGACTTCCACCAAGATACAGACCAAGGTTTGAGACTTTTGACTCCTGCCCAGAGGTTATCTACTAATCGTCGCAAGCGAGATGGTAAGGAATTTGTCCATTGTTTGACCCGATTATAGATACCTTGCAAACCATACCAGAGTTTGCGGCTTACCCACTTTACCCCATTCCAAACCGTACTGGCTACTTTCTTAACAACATTTTTAACACCTTTCCCGACTTTGCCAACAAAACCACCAACTTTACCAACAAAATCTTTAACCTTGTTGCCAATCTTACTCCCCAACTCCTTGATGCCTTTGCCAATTTTGCCAACGACGCTTTTAACTCCATTAGCAAACTTTTTAGTTACTTTCTTCGCTCCATCACCAATCTTATTAACAGCTTTTTTAAAACCTTTACCAACCTTCTTGAAGCCCTTCTTAACCTTGCTCCAGAAACCGGCTGGTCTTTCTGAGGCAGTGGTTGAACCCTGATTTAAAGTTGGTGTGGTTACTTCGGAAGGTAAATCGGCTGTTAATGGAGTAGTTGCTACTGCCATTAGTATAGCCGCGTCGAGATTGAGGACACCTGCACCAGTTTCAGCATCCCAACCAGGAGAGTTTAAATCTGTAGCAGTGGACTTGAGGATATCAATCACCTGCTGGTAGCTGAGTTGGGGATTAGCTGCCCAAACTTGGGATATTGCTCCTGTTACTTTGGCTGCCGCTACGGAGGTTCCAGCCATAATCCCTACGCCATTATCGACAGTGGAGACGATGGGATTATCATCTGTACCGCCAGAAGCTACAAGATGAAGATGTTCCCCATAGTTAGAGTATGGTGCTCGTTCTATTTCTTCAATTACACCAAACTCTAGTAGTTCGGGGATTTCGGATTCCGTTTGCTCAATGGCTCCGACGGTAACAATATTATCGAACTCTTGGGCAGCTTTTCCGAGAGCCGAGACTTCTCCCCCTTCATTACCTGCTGCTACCACCAGAATAATGCCATTTTGACGAGCATAGTCAATAGCTGCTATTTCATTAGCAGTTAACTCAGAGCGAGTTGTTACCGTACCGTCAGGGTTGATTTCGGTTAAATCAAAACTAAGGTTAGCTACGGCATGAGGTTGTCCAGAATCTTGGGCAGCATCAACGAATTCTACCAAAGACTCTGCCCAACGACCGGATTCTACGGCTCTGCCTAACCAAAGAGGTGCATCATCATTAATACCATCAATACCAAGGCTGTTGTCCTGGGTTGCACCAATAATGCCCAGAATATGAGTACCGTGTTCATCTCCTTCTTGAGATGCTAAGAGGGGATTATCGTCATTATCGAGGCGATCGCGACCTAAAATAATTCGGTTATAATCAATATCCGGATTTTGATCATTAAACCCTGTATCAATGATGCCCACTAAAGGTTGGTCAGCAGTTGGGAAGTTATAATCATTTCCCAAGGTATTGCGACTGATGGGGTTATTTTCTCCAATATAGGTAGGTGTCGCCAGGAAGCTATCTTCTTCTGTTGCTAAAGAAGTATCCATATCTTCAGCAAACTCGGTCAAGATAGCTTTAAGTTCGCTACCATCAAGCTCGGTATCAAAGTCACTCCGAGCCACCTCAATCAACTCATCGAATTCGGTTAAAGCTTCCTGTAGTTCCGCTGGTATCTCAGACAGTTCTGCTGCTAAAGCAGTTTTGAGTTCGTCGAGTTCCTGTTGGAGAGCATCAAGTTCGTTATGGACTTCCTGGGGTTTATCCCCCAGTTCCTGGAGATCGTTATTTAAACCAGTCTCAACTTCTGCTAATTTGTCTGTCAAGACATTGTTGGCAATATCTAAAGCAATTTGGACTTCCTCTGGTTGGTCACCAGTGAAGTCGTCACTACTACGCTCGGAGTCGTCTGGAAACTGAGCTAAATGTTCTGCCAAAACAGCTTCCAAGTTATCCTCAGCAAGACCCAAATCTTCTGGTAATTGAGCAAAGTCATCATCAAGGATACTTTCGGGGGTAGCTAAGGCTTCATCCAAGTCTGTAGGTAGAGTGGTTAACTCCTCATCTACGGTAATATTAAGGTCATCTATAGCAACATCTGCATCTTGGGTAATTTCGGTTACATCATTGGTGAGTTCGGTTTCAAAGACAGATTCTTCTGCATAACTGATTAAATCTAGCCCTAGTTGACTTTCTCGCCAATCTTCACCTTCAATGACATCATCTAAATCTACAGCTTCTCCAGTAGCACCTCTCACCTGGAAAATAACATCGTTATAATCCCGATCGGTCCAACTATCAACTCGCAAATCTTCCATCACGAACGTATTGCCATCCCCCGTCACATCGGCAATTTGCCCAACATGAAACCCATCATCTGGGTTAGCCGTTGCTAAAGAGAATAATGGACGTACTGCACCCTCAATTTCGGGGTTATCAAAAACCTGCTGCACCTGACCATTGGGGACTAACATGAAGCCAAACTTATCCCCAGGACGCATCACAAATGACTTCGCGCCCAGATATTCCCCAGCATTTTGATCGCCTTCCCCAAGCTGTCCACTAAATTTGGCTCCTTCTGTTTGATCAGCAATGACAATGTGACCTAATTCCGAATCGCTTAAAGCACGACTACTGGCTTCTAAGATAAAGTCTTCTGAACCCGGTTCAAACTGATCCATCCCCTCTAAACTGAAGATGGCTAATTCTCCTCTATAGCCACCACCGTCAAAGAGGAAATCAATTTCCACTTCACCGCTGTCACCAACTGTGAAAACTCCAGATTCAAAGGTGGGGTTAGGGTTCTCTAATGTAACTATGTTTAGCGGTTCTTCAAGTTCAGATACTTCCTCGGTGATAAAAGGAATCTCCTCTAAGTCTTCATCCGAAATAGAATTGTCCAGGATACTGTCAGGCGAAATATCATCAATTTCTGGGATAGGCACTTGATCCAATGGGTCAGATGATAGTTCAACTCCTGCTAGGTCAGGGGTATCATCCATGCCATCCACCAGACCACTGGGCGTTAAAATGGGTTCTAGTACAAAAGTTTCTCTCTGTACTTTGGCAGGAGTTGATTGAGGTTGAAATCCCTTGGGCGATGGACGATTTTTGGATAAGAAGTTGAGTATATGCACGATAAACACACCTTATTTTTCCGGGTTTAAATTTTTACAAGTTCTCTAAAATATGGACTTTAGACTAAATTTTGGCATTGGAAGAAACTGAATCAAAAGCAACGAAGGCTTGAAACCCACTCCCCAAGGGCTATAGAGCTTTGGGAAGATTTAGGACGCCCCGTGATTATTTGTCTTTTTTGCCTGCCGAGTTGGGTTTGGGGCTGCGTTCCTCAAACTCTTCAAAAAGTCTCGCGATCGCACAATTTTCTCATAGCAAAGGAATTACCAAAATTCGTTAACCATTGGATCTGCCCGACCGGTCTTTCATGCTCGACAACAAATTCACGCGCAACTCCTAAACTTCCATCGTACTGTTCGACGTGCTGCTTATCATCAAATTGACCACATATTGTTTCTGTGGCAGCGGCAAATATTTGAGCCTCTCCCATTCGCTTTTCCAACTTAGATTCCAGTTGACGAATCTGTTCTTGAATACTCTCTATATCGGTCAAGGTTGTGTTTAAGGCATCCTGTAAATTGGCTGGAATTTTATCTGGTGGCGGTGCCGGTAGTGCTTTTATTTCAAACATTATTTGCTTCTCTTTGTTTACTTATGTTTAACACAACTACCACTAGGTAAACTGTATGGCATCTAGATTCGCTCTGGAGACTTTTTCAGCAAGCCCTAGCTTAAGATACCTATTTAGAAATTGTTAGGTCCAAAGTCGCTGTTATAGCCTCCTGTATCGATGTGGGTAAAAGTGCCGTATGTACCAATACCACCAGCGAAAGTAAAAGTACCTTCAGTTGCAGGATTAGTAAAGGTCTGACCTCGGTAACTTCTCAATTTTTTTGTCCAAGCCCGTGGATTCCCGGAATTAGCATAAAAATCAATGGCAGTCATGCTTTTATTATCAGATCTCAGAGAATGAAAGGAATTAGTTACTCCACCAACACATGTATTGTAATCAGGATGACGGTAAACACTAGTCATATGTATAGGTGTACCTAAATCAGTGCGTAACCTTTGTAAAACAGCTAGAGTGGGAGCAATATTATTCCAAACTCTTGAAGGCGGAACGGAGTTTTGAAGACCACCACACTTGTTATAAAGTAATCGGGTAACTTCATCGCCACTGAAATTGGGAAGTCCAGACCAGCTATCAATTCTGGCTTTGAATTGATTCAACGTTCCCACATTAACCGCTTCTGAAACTGGGCTATAATGACCAGATTCTTGCTGAATGCTTTCTGTTTCTACAATTTCTGTGGTTTCTTCAGGTTCGGGCTGCTCTTCTTGAGTTGAGAGCAAAATTAACTCTATGGTGTTGAGATGATTTTCAATGGATTCTAGAGTTGGCTTTTCTTCCGAATTTGAAAAATTACTATTAGTTTGTGCTAAAGCACTGGCAGAAGATAAGTTTAAAGTTATGAAAACAACTATAAAGATGCTCATTACTACGGAAAAGAAACGTTTCATTGGTTGCTGCTTAAACATAAATAAATTACAGTTGAAATTCGATGGTTTTAATTCACATTTTCTCTCAAACAATCAGGCAACATTTTTATAAAACAAGTGAACCCCTATTTTGATTACAAATGTACCTGAACGAACCCATGATGGTGGACTTATATAGTCAGCGTAATAATGCGTAGCACCATCCACGGGTGTAGAAATTCGCCGAGCAATTACATCCTCAACAATTTTTAGACAGCGAGCAAAAACTGAATTGTTAGCGGTGACATTAAGAATCACAGAACGATTGGGATTATTGCGATTCCAGCAGGAATACTGCCAAGGTTTGAGACAGACATCACGAATGGTATTTCCCCACCAATAACCACCACGAGCTTGAGCATAATTAACTCGATTAATCACACTCCAAGCGACTGCTGCTTTACCTTGATCCGATTCTCCCCTGGCTTCACCGTAGATGGTTCTAGCTAAAATGTCTATGTCATTGGCAAGAGATTCTAAGGTGATTTCAGGAGTTGGACTTTCCGGTAATGTTTTCTGTTCTTTGAACACAACCTGTCTTAGAGTTTGATTGATGATATTTTCCTCTAACTTTCCTAAAGGTTGCCCTGAAAGTTGTTTAAAGACATCACCATCTTCTCGACGAATAGTTTCAGTTACTGGCTCGTCCCCAGGTATTTGACCACCTAGTTGCTCCAATAGAAGTCGTCCTTTATAACGAATGGCTTCTGGAGATTGAGGAGTATTATCTCCAGACCCAGGAAAAATAATATAGACAACATCTTCGGTAATTCCGGTCGTGCTGATATCACTTTGGAAGTCGTTATTTCCTAATAAAGATTGCAAAAGTGCAATAGAACCACTGACAAGTTTATTAGAACAGCGACTCACATTGGCAAAAATAGCAAACTCAATTTGTTCATTATACATAACAGCCACAATATCACCTAAAAAAATGCCTAGCTCTTCATAATTATCAGGAAGAGCTATATAAGGCACATCCTCTGAATTGATATATTGTTTTTGTCCAATTGAATTAGGATATCTCAAAAGTGTTTCGGTTAGACCGCAACAAGGAGCTATTTCTGGAGCTTTTGGAGAACCATCAATAGTGACGGTCATTTCTGAGTCAATATAAAACTGTCCCCCCTCTAATTCGAGCATTATCTTACAATCGACAAAAGGTGCACTCATTTGAGTCGCTTGATCAAGACCATATCGAATATCACCTAAAAACTTTACGACTCCTTCAGGTGGAGTATAATCTTCTGCTGAAGAACGTTTTAAAATAATATCAACTAAAGACTCTGCTACTAACCGATTAGTATTGTTAAAGCCTCTAACTCTAAATGTTTTTTCTCCAAACTTTAAGAATTGAGCATTACGAGCGATCCATTTACTAGATGATTCCCGTTGAGCTACTGTTTCAGATTCATCAGAGACAATTGTTATCGTCTGAATATTACTGTCGCCTGTTATCTCAAACTCAATACTCTCGTGTTGAGAAAACTCTTGTCTAAAAGTTGGTTTTACTATCGCAATTTCTCGGCGAGAAATAGAACCCGAACCAAAAGCAGTATTAGCGATACCAGTTAAAAATTGCAACCAAACACTACGATTAGAAATATTTCCAGTAATACTCAAGTGAGATAAAGCTTGTTGCAGCGCAGATTTCGTATCTCGTCCGTATTTACCATCAATTCCTGATGAACCGACAGAAATACCGAAAACATAGACTAGAGCTCCTTGCAGAAAAAGCACTCTGCTTTTGGAACCTGATTGAAAGCCGACACTCGTTCCGTCGTCAAGGTGAAAATGATCTCGATGGGCACGATCATATAAATAATTTAATACTGTCCCAAAATGCTTTCTTAAAATAGCTTCGACCCCGAAGTAAAATCTACGATCTCCTCTCTGATGACCGTCCCAGAGAGTGACAAACGTTCGGTCAGACCAAAAGATTCCATCAAGATCAAAAGCTCGACCTTTGCCATGATAAATGGGCTTATTTACCCAAGTTCCAGCAGATGTTATTACCTCGGCTTTTCCATAAGGACAAAGATCCCATAGTTCAAAGAAACATTGATCGAGTTTTCGTTCAGCCTCAGTCGTTGCATAAAATCTATAAGGAACCCCTCGTGTTCCGTAGCCATTGGATGGGCTACGCTCATTACGAGCATAATGAACTGGAACATCTGCTATGCGGGTAAAGGAATTCGATGGTCTAGTAGCCATATTAAATCTCAAACCTAAACAAACTTGACTTCACTTCCAATTGCCATTGTGCTGGTAAAATCAACGGAATAATTGAGGAAAAATAGGTAGTATGAAAATTAAGTGAATTCAGGATAATTCAGGATAATTCAGGATAATTCAGGATAATTCAGGTTTCAGTAATATAGATAGGGTTTATCGGTGTGGTGAGGTACAGGATCAGCGCTGGGGGTGAGGGCACCATCCTTGCGCCCCCACAGCAGAAACCCTATAACCCCTAACTGTTAAGGATGATCGACGATGAAATTTGACCGAGAACAGGCGGTAAAAATAGCGAACCAAGCTGTATCCGATCACACCCACCGCAGCTTAACTGATGTTGAAGTAATCGTTCTCAAAGGAGCTTGGGATAGACAAGACTACGATCAAATTGCGGCACAAAATCAATATTCGACCAGTTATCTTGGTCAAGATGTCGCCCCAAAGCTGTGGAAAACCTTAAGTGAAGCCTTAGGTAAACAAGTCAAAAAAAGTAACTTAAAACAAGTTTTAGAGGCATATTGGCAACAGCAAATGGCGGCTACTGACTCAACCAATCCCCTCAGCCAAAATCATAATTCTCCTTCGCCTTCAGCTCCCCCAAAACAGCAGAGTACAGAGTTATGCCAAACCACTCCCGAAGCACCAGAAACATTGATACCCGATCGCTATGTGGAGCGCTCTCCCCTAGAAACAATCTGTACGAAAACCCTATCCCAACCGGGGGGGCTGGTACGGATTAAAGCACCTAGCCTCATGGGTAAAACTTTTCTCGTGACTCGCGTATTGGCTCAACTCGCCACTCAAGGCTACCGCATCGCCAGTGTAAGCTTGAAGCTGGCAGATAGCAGCAAACATTTCACCAATCTGGATAAATTCTTACGCTGGTTGTGTATTAATTTGACTCACGAACTCCATTTACCCAATGAGTTAGACGAGTATTGGGATGAAGACTATATGGGGTCAAAAGTAAGCTGCACCACCTACGTTGAAAACTATCTATTAGTCAATGCCAATACCCCCTTAATTCTCTGTTTCGATGATGTGGATTTGCTCTTCCCCCATCCCGAAGTTTATGAAGACTTTTGGCTCTTTCAGACTAACTATGATAAATTACTAGCCAAAATACCAATTAAGCAGAACCCTTCTTCTAAAATTATCAAAATTATTTAACCCATAACCTCTTCTTTTAATTAGCTTAATTTTTTGATTAATTCCCTCCACTG
>NZ_JAVJQP010000091.1:0-39271 GCF_040218875.1 Coleofasciculus sp. D1-CHI-01 | reverse complement strand
ATGTATTCAGATCGGAGTGAGCAAGCGTTAATTTGACAGCTACGGGATCTAAACCAATCTCTCCGCTCTACTAGCGCATAGTTGTATACACGGCGGTTTTGCTCTAACCAATCTTCAAAGATGGCTACTTGGTTTTTTGTTGGTTTAAGTTTGAATTCGTAGGTTAGATTAAACACTTTGCATCACCTCCTGACACCATTATACAAGCGTTTTATACATCGTCAGGACGTTTATTAAAGCTGCCCTAAAAGGGCGGGGCTTTAGACCCAGATTGTCCGGTAACTCCCTTAAAAATCTCTATCTGTCCAGTAATTCGGTTTACGTTGTAGATGCATTACAGCTATCACCACAATTCTCTGATTTTTTATTTGATTTGATAAATAATACCATAGGGAAACCCCATCATACGGCAGCGCCTTGTGTTAGCTGATAGTTTTGCTGTTCATCTGGCGTTTCTTTACTGTGCCGAGATATCCCCTCAATTTTAACGGTGATCCCAGGTTCTGATTAAAATAATACGCCTGTTCTATATCAGAAGCAACTTGGTGAAATGAGTAGTCTTTCTTGGAATTCAACTATTTTAAGGAATACGGTGTAATGTGAAAAAATATTAAATTAAATAACAAAATACAAAATAATAGCCGTTTAAGTCGCTCTGAAACCTTAAGATACTTAGTAGCGTTAGCTAAAAAGTAAAAGCTTCTACAATCCAAAATCTCAAGGAAAATTCTCCTCGTTAAAAAATCTATTGATAAAAATGTCTGTGTAATTGGCTCTAGGATAAAGGATAATTAAGGAAATTTATCGATTATTTTTATCAGACTTATAACGATCAAGTTACTTTCTCTTAACTTTAAATGATACAGAAAACTCAACCCTTACACTTATCCCGATCTCAGCTCAACCCTAGTCCAACGATGATGGCTCTGTTTGCCATATTCACCGCCATCGTCGCTTTATCCCTGGCGGCTATATTTATCCGATTGAGTGAACGGGAACTCGGTCCATTTGCCACTATCTTTAATCGCTTCTGGATTGCTTTTCTAGTCTTATGGGTGTTTAACCAGTGGAATAAGGCGCGATCGCACAACGATGAAAAATCCTCTGAACCTCAGTCAGAGCATACCATTCGTGATTGGCTGATGTTGCTCTCGGCGGGAGTAATGTTCTGGGGATGTTTGGCACTTTGGGCATGGTCTCTTACCCAAACTGGTGTGGCTAATTCCACCATCCTGCACAACCTGACTCCCTTGTTTACGACACTGGGAGTATGGTTGATATTCGGTCAGCGTTTTGACAGCCAATTCCTAATTGGTTTGGTGATGGCAATGGTGGGAGCAACCGCCCTAGGACTTGGTGATTTACAAGTGGCAACCGATAATTTTGCCGGAGATATTGCCGCCTTGTTATCTGCCCTGTTTTCCGCTGCGAACTTGATGCTGATTGAAAAACTGCGTGCCAAGTGGGATGCCACAAACATTATTATGTGGTGCTGTTTAGTGGGAACGGTGGTAACGTTTCCCGTTGTTCTGTTAACGGAAGACATATTGTTCCCGATTTCGCGTTCAGGATGGTTATCGGTTATCGGTTTAGCCATTGTCTGTCAAGTTGTCGGTCAGGGACTTCAGGCATATAGCCTCAAACGCTTGTCTTCTGGATTAGTCGGTGTGTTCCTGCTTCTTGATCCCGTACTAGCGGCGTTGGTGGCGTGGGTTCTGTTTGCCGAACACTTAAGTTTGTTTAACGGATTCGCGTTTGCTGTAGTTTTAGTAGGCGTCTATGTGGCTAAATCGAGTCACTACGCCTCTCAAGTTATGGCAGAAGACTCCCCGCCAGTGCTTTGTGTCGCTGGGAAGTAATTCTTTCTGTTCATGCTGGAAAACCTCTCTCCATCCCCCCTTGCCCCCCTTTGAAAGCAGGGGGGTATAAAGAAAGGGGGTTAGAGAAAGGCTTTGAATTCTCCACCTTTTGAAAGAGTTATCCAAACTGCCAAATTGCCAATTCTCTACCGACAGTTAACTGAGCATTGTTCCCGAATGTGAAGGTTTTTTCCGGATGCGGTTGGTCTTTGATTGTGCAAACAACTTGGCGGATTCGATACCTTGGCGCACTATTCTGGGATACTTGTACCGTAAAATCATCAGCACGATAGGTGGTCATATCGCCTACGTCAGATGAGTGATAGCCCAAGGCTTGAAGCAGTAATGCGAGTTCCTCGTGTTCCGATATAGTCAATTCAAGCTGAATTTCTGAAATGTCCTCAAATAAAGAGGTTTCGGAAGTATCCAAGGTTTTCAGATACGCCGCACGGTCAAAGCAACCCTCAGGGGTAAGTTTGATGTGTTTGTACTTTAAATAATCCTGATGAAATTCCATTAACCATGCAGCGAAGGCTTCTCTCTCGGATGGGTTGAGGGTTAAGTAATCAAACCAGGGGACTGTTCCAGATTCGGTTTGACGAACTCGCAAATCAGAAAACGTTTCTTTTGCGCCTAAGGCTCTTAATTTTTCCGCTACAGTATCAATTTGTCCGCCTTGTTGAGTATTGAACCCAATACCCGAAAACCCTTCCTTCAAGCCTTCAGCACCTCCTGGAGGAAACAGTTCAAGATAGGCATAGTTTCCCCTAAGATAAATTCCCGACCAAAGTTCTGTATCCGTTTTTACGGTATCTCTGGAGACTGTGCAGAATTCTTGGCTAATGAACTCAGATTGGGCGATTGATGCTAGGGTTTCTGGGTCGAGGGTGACATATAAATGGTTAAATTCTATTCCCATAGTTTGGCGTATTGAGCTTAAACCCAGTTACATTCTATTATTATGTCCCGGACTGGATATCACCCCATCGACGCGATCGCCTATTCATAGGGGACTTGGATCAATCAGCCAGAGCCGTCTTTTTGCCAAGAAATCACCCTGACGTCGTAACGGGTTTCAATCCAGACCTGAGCACCACAGATGGGATTATCGGGACGATAAATGACACGGCATCCTCCCGGTATTTCCACTTCATGACCATAGACATTCGTATTGCTGGTTTTGTCTCCCTGGTCTTGTTCCCCAGTCCCCTGTTTGCCGCGCCACTTCTTCACCGTAATCACCGGCTGGCGTAAGTCGTCCTTTTTATTTTTATTGGAGCGAATTCTTTGTGAGTTAACGTGAATAATCGTTTTCGCCGGCTTTCGGGGATTGCGCCAACGAGGAGTAGGACCTCTAGTACCTCGCTTAATTATGGGTTTGCCGTTAAATAGAGGCATTAACCACATCTTGCCCGTCTTGTAAGCACCTTCGACTCGACCCGCCAGGAGCAGGGCTCTCAGTCGAGCTGTGGAGATATTTAAAAGTTGGGCTGCTTGAGTTGTACCAACGATCATGTTCACTATAATGATACCGTAATAGTTTTGAGAAACAGATTTACTACTGGGTTTGCCCGATATTATAACTTAACCCCAGCCCAATAAACTTTTCTGGTGGGATTGCGATCGCAACAGGAAAAGTTGAACCAAGAATAGTTTTCAATCATCGCGTTGTGGCAAGAGGGGGAGTAGGGGCGGGTTTTACAGATAACGTTTTGTTGATGTCGGATAGCTTGACTAAACCCGCCCTTCTAGAGGGAGCTAAGTAGGTGGACATAATTAACGTGAACGGTGAAGATCGTCATTCGTCATTCGTCAGCTCGATCTAACTTATCAATGGGTTCATCTCTTTTTCCCCGGTATTGACCAGCGTTTGATCCGACCAATGGTGACGGGCATATTCAGCGCCACATCTAGGGTAAACCGGAAGACTCGACGCGATCGCCGACCGTTTTCGGGGTCAAAGAAGATGAGTAGTACATCCCAGCAATCGCTGTTAATTCGGCAGTAGGGGCTTTTCTTCACCTCAATCGTGTCCAGTTGACGCCCGGAGGCGATCGCTTCGGCAAAGACGGAGGCGGATTGGAAGATGTTGGTGGCGGCGAAATTCAGGGCGCGATCGCGTGAGGTTTGTCCGAGGTTACGTAAGTCGTGGTAGACGCGATTCAGGAAGGCGCTTAGGGCTTCCCGGATTAGGGGGTCTTGGTCGGGGTCAAATCGGTTACTAATCGCGACTAGGGCAGCATTTACGAGGGCGTTAACCGTCCAGCCATACATCCCGCGCACGTTATGTACGGTGACCACAGGGACAACTTCCCCAGAAAAGAGTTCCACCGTGCGGGTGGTGCGGCGAGCAGGTACACTGATCCGCTCCACAAAGTCATCGCTGGTTTCTGGTTCCAATTGCCCTGCTAACATCTGTAGGAACATTTCATAAATATCGTCGGCAAAGGGTCCTTTGGGTTCTAAGACATAGATGGTGTTTTGATCCAGGTTAAGTGTCCAGATCAGGGAGCGCCCTTCGTCGGGGTAGCGATCTAGGTGTTCCAGCATTTGGCGCGGATCGTAGGGATCTGGTGGGACGATGATACCGTCAACTTCGGCAGGTGCCATGAGTTGTTTGAATGTATCGCGGCGGGCATCATCGCCAAAGTCGTAGCCGATGGTGCCCAGGGCGTATACGTGACCGGAATGGGCGGTGCTGGCTTCAACGGTGGCAGACTCGGAGAGGGGGGGAGGTGTGGTATCTATTTCGAGGCTTGCTGCGGCAGCGGTGGCAGGTTGCACGGCTGTGTTTGTTGTCGCGGCGGCGAGGCTGGCTGGGGCGGTGGTGGCGGTAGGCATGGCATAACCAGGGCGTTCGGTGCGGGTTACTTGATCGCCAGCAAAGGAAATCGTGATGGAAGGTTGTCCAAATAGCAGCTTCATCGCACCAGGAATATTTACAAAGCCGCGTAGACAGCGATCGGGTTCTTCGACAACATCGGGGTTGCAGGGAATGGCGGTGTTGAGCAGTGCCATGCGGATGGCTTCGGCATCGACGGGTTTGCCTTCTTGCAGTTGTAGGCTCATCAGTAGGGCGGAAATGCCCGTCATTACGGGAGCTGCCGCGCTGGTTCCTGTCTGGCGCACGGGTTTTTCGGTGCAGGGTTGCGCCCCTAGAATATCTTCACCCGGAGCGAGGATACCTTCTTCTCCATTGTTGCCGCTCCAGTTGCTAAAGTGGCACGGCGTACCATCGACTTTTGCGGCTCCTACTGCCAAAGTTCCCGGCAGCACAGCAGGCAGACACCAGCATTCGTTTGAATTGTTCCCTACTGGCGAGACAATCAAAATATTGTTGTCAAGACATTTTTTAATCGCTTGAACAAGAATCTCTTCCCCTTCACTGGTTTGGGTGGGGCGACAAAAAGCACAGTGGATAATATTTGCACCCAACTCTAAGGCTAACTCAAAGCTACGCGCAATATTAAGGGGAGATATCACATCGTCATAGTTTCCCAGAGCTAGGGCATCGTGGGGCATATTGATTACCCGGCAGCGGGGAGCTATTCCAAAAACAGGGCTATGCTCTTGCCCCACGATGATACTGGTGATGTGGCAGGCGTGGTCATTGAGTTCAACCCGCGTCCTGACATCTTCTGGGAAGGCAGCGTTAAGTGCATCTTCTTTTTCTGTACCCTTCAGCCCCTTGTCCCTGATTGCTTGGTGGGTGGCATAATCTTGGGGGCTGATTGGATCGGCTGGTTCATGCCAGTAGGGGAAAACTTTTGAGACTTGGGCGCCTTCAAAACAGGATAATGTGTAGTCTGGGTCGCCGTCTAGAATTACAATCGTGATTCGGGGGTCGCCCAAGGTTTGGTTGTGAAGTTCAGCGAGTCCGGGGATGCGATCGTCAAGGTCATGGGGGTGGAGTGCCAATGGTATTGGGGTGGCAGAACTCTCAATGTCACTGGCTGAAACCGCCGCTGACTCTATTTCACTTTCCACACTCTCGGATTCCACCTGGCTATCCCCAGCTTCTAGTCCTGTGGGTTCAGATAGAGATGGGGTTAACCCAGATTCAGCAGAATCTGATGCATAACTTGATGCGTCCAGAGTATCAGTTGGACTCTCTGAAGGGTTCAACTCAACCGCTTCAGCCTCAGTTTCCTCAACTGGCGCTGAGGTATTTTCCGACATTTCCCCAGCCTGAGTCGGTTGAATTTCTGCCTCTAACCCGGCAGGCTCAACCTCACTTGCCCACATTTCTGCTACAGCGGACTCAGGTTCAGCCTCAACTCCATCCCAATCAGTCTCACTAGCCGAGAGCGTTGCATCAGTTAGCTCTTCTGAGTCATCAACCTCACTTAACTCCAGCCCACTCGCTTCAACATTTTGGTTAGGCAGCGATCCAATTGCAAATTCTCCGACAATCGACTCTTCCACATAGTTGAGAGCCGCCACCTGACCAAAAGCATCATCGTTATCCGCAACCCCCAGCGCACAGGGAGCCAGACCCATATTGGTTGCTACCAAGTAAAAGTTTTGCTGTAGCACCCCGACGTGCTTAAGCAGCAGTGCGTAGCCGGCAGATCGATAACCGCGAAATAGCCGACCAAACCGTGCCGTAATCACCAATAGCACTTGTGGGCTAAAACGCATACGAGAAACGTCATAACCGACCAGAGCAAAAATGTCATCCTTCGATTCAACAATCTTTTCTAGATGGTGATTTAGTGGATCGTAATGATATAGTCCTTGACCCAAGCCGCTGCAGCATCGAATCACTGGGTAAATCTCTAGCTCATACATTGCACCGCCGCCGGGGTAAGGGCGATGGCTTACATCACCATAGTCGTCTTCTTCAGGAAATACAAATACGTCTTTGATACGAGCAGTGCGATAAAGCAATTCACTCAGTTGCTCGATCGCGATCGGGTGGTTGTCATCATATTCTCGAATAGACTGCCGTGCTTCGATTGCTTCCGTGAGCGTGGCATCATTACACATCAACGCCCCCAAATTTGGACGTGGCAGTGGCACAATCTGGTCGCTCATGGGTGGCTTCACAAGGGGGAAATCCGACCACTGCTCAATACACTTGTTGTATCCAGGGTAGTCATGGCGACCCAATCGGCTGCGGCTATGAAACAGCAGGTTATGAAAGTCCCAAAGTTGAAGCGAGGGGGGTTCCGGGTCAGCCGTCAGAAACCCCGCAGCCCATAACAGGTTGAGGAACTGATAGGCGGTTTCGGGTCCCAGGTAGGGCGGTGGCGTCAGTGCCCCTAACGTTTGGGGTTGGGCAAGTTGAGCTAGGATCGCACTTGCCCGCCAGTCGAGCAGCTTAACCCGAAACTTCGACAGGGGGGACTCCAGCACCATTGTGCCGTCGTAGGGATGCTGATAGGCAAAGCGGGAGAGGGTGATACGGGTTTTTGTCCAGTAGGGTTCGCTTGGATTCAACTCGGCGGAATCCACCATCGGAATCGCTACGGCTAGGGGCGGTACGGCGTAACTCAACCAACCTCGCTCATCCAATTGTTTTAACATCAGGGCGAACTGTTCCCTCGCTGCCCCACCATCGAGTTCGGCTAACCCTTGCATGAGTGATTCGGTGGTGGTGTTGCCCGCTTTGAGATGATCAAGAACCATACTGATTCCGGGGGTTGTGGCAAAAGTTAGCCAAGCCGTCGGATCAGTTTCTGCTGATTGCAGGGTGTAATGGTCTTCAGTGCTTGTGACTTGGATATCGGGATTCAGGGAAACAGCGAAGGGGTGATTGCTCATGGTCAGGGATAATGGGAAACGATGATTGGGTAAGTGAGTCAATATTTTTAAATTAGCCCTCCCTTTTTAATGGGGGTTAGAGAAGATTATACAGGTATATTTTTTGTCAGAAATTACTTTAACTCTCCCCTTTTTAAGGGTATTAAATATTCTATTCCCCTATTCTTACCTGTTTATCACTCTGATCTGGGGTAAGCTTGACAGCTATCCCTTCGCGTATAAAAAATACAGAAATTTTCTAAGCGACTTTTTTCTAACTCTTTTTCCGTAACCGTGACAGCAGCATCTACAAGACAATCTTGATTTTTGATAAAGCCACAGATTCTCTCCCCTAAACCATTAAAGTAAAATAATGTAGATAGCTTTTTAGCATCATCGTCTATAAAGTAAAACCACAAGATCGGCTCTGTATAAACCTGAGAATAACTTAAAATTATTAGCCTTGACTTTCTAAATAGATCATTTACTTTTTGTGAAAAGTTTTTTTCAATATAAGGGGTAAGATAATTTCCTTTTGTTCCTAATTTTCCAGATATTGCTGGCGCACCAGCACATATTTCAATAACACTACGACCATCAAAAAAAAGCTCAAAGCCAATCATAATCGTTTCTCTAATGAGGATTTGTGTTAACTCCTCTGGGTAAAATTTTTGAGTCAGAGTCATTGCTGTTCTCACTAACTCTTCAGGATCTTGCTCGAAATCGAGATGAAAATATAGACTAACACTTGAGTTTTTGATGTTATTATCTAGATGAATACCAATAGAGTTGTTGACAATTTTACGAGAGTTAAAGTGAATTGCACAAAATTGCTCGAATGCCTGACGCTTAATTTTAACTCCCAAGTGACTTTCCAGTTGATCTAAAAATTTAACTGTATAATTGAGACATTGTGGCCAAACTACACCGATATCATTACAAACTTCAAAACGTCCCGCCCAGAGTTGATTACCCTCTACCTTACATGAAGGTTCAACACCACAAGTCCCTTCGATTTCCAGAATCGCTTCTTCAAATAATGGGATAGGAAAAACCGATTCCACATCAAATGCGTCTAAGTGAGAACGAACAATCTGAAGACGACGTTCTCGCAAGTTTATCTGTCGTAATGATTGATCTAAAAACATCATCTTTTCTCATCTAAGTAAAATCATCAAGTTCACTGTCACTAAGCCCAAGTTTTCAAACACATTTTTTACGATAGTAGAATCTAAATTCTTCTAACTTGCTTTTTTCTAGCGCTTTTTCAGTGACACCTACGCTAACAGAACCATCCACTTCAGTATTTTTACAAAAACCATAAATTCTATCTCCTAAGCTGTTAAATAAAAAGCTTTCTTTTATGTCTTTTAGTTTTTCAAATTCAAAATATAAAACTGGCTCACTATTTGCTTTAGAAAATCCAGCCATTAACATTGTGGCTTCATTCATTAAACCAATGATTTTTTTGGAGAATTTTTTTTCTATATAAGGGCGGAGATATTGACCTCGTTTCCCCACCATTGGCTGCGGTTCTTTTCCACTACAGCAAGTGTAAAATTCCAAGACACTATATCCATTCAGAAAAAAATCAAATCCAATCATAAAGCAGTCCTTGAGAAGCACTTCCATTACTTCGGGCGAATATGACCCTTTATCAAGCGCCAGTGCCGTCATAATTAACTCATCACAATCTTGATCTCCTGCTAACTGAATATGAATTTTAAGACTAGAGTCTTTAAAGTTGGGACGTAGATCAATCCCGAACAGACTAGCTGTAATTTTATTAGAATTAAGATGAACTGCTAAAAATTGCTCTAACAATTTACGATCCACGGAAATGCCTACTCGAGATTCAACAGCATCCAAAAACTTCAAGGACTGTTCTATTGACCGGGGCCAATTCTCTATCAAGGCATTAAACCGACTTGCAAACAGTGTATTTCCTTCTACCTTGCAAGATGGCTCAATTCCTGAACAACTGTCCAAATTAACAACTGCTTGCTCAAAAAGTGAAAGAGGAAACACCGGCTCTACATCAAAAGCCTCTAAATGTTCACGAATCACTCGGAGTCTTTGCTCCTTGGACTGAACATTTTGAAGGGGACTAATTAGACTCATAGTTATTAATTGTTCTCTGACTAGGGTTATAGGGTTGTATAGAGTTGGCTCAGATGGCTATAGGTCAACCCCATCTCAATCAAATTTAATGAGAGAAAACCTTGCCACTGAACTAACGAAAAATGGAGATGTGGCAGAGAACTAAAACAACCTTGCCGACAAATTGTGATGGCTGTTTAGAGAATCTTTGACCCCATCTCCACATCCCATCATGTCCTTCTCGGGCGAAGGAATTTGAGCAAATACCACGCTTCGAGAAAAGACTAGATGAGATTACTCGGCATCGTCATAGGCACAAATGCACACAGTACTAGAAGAAGCTTCAGCCCCATCATAGGCACAGATGCACACAGTACTAGAAGAAGCTTCAGCCCCACCACTGAGAGCTTCCTCAGAGAGTTCAGCCAAGTGGCTGGGGAGTTTACCCGTGGTGGTACGGAACACGGGCTTGCCTTGTTGGGGCAGAATGTTTTTCTTGTCCATTGGACTAATCCTCATATTGTTGTTTACTTTGTTAACCCGTTAGGGTGGGTGAGTCCCCTTCCACCTTGCGGCGAAGCTTGTTAGTTGGCACCTGGTTTGAAGGGAATGATCAGTTGCCAATCAAATTCTTAAATATCTGGTGGGTGCCAATTTTCAGCCACCCAAATTCGGCGTGATGGGGCAAGATTGGAGGCGCTTTAGCGCCCACTACGAATGCTCATATCGCGGATGGGCTGCCCTCGCCACCGTAAGATGGCACAGGCATGAGCTTTTTTGAGCATGAATCGATCCGCTGCCTGGGAGAGTTCCTGCAATTCCTGTTGCTCTGCTTCTGAGAGTAAGCCCTCCTGATGGCGTTCTAGCAGGGTGATATGGCGTTCCTGTTGCTCCAGAGGACTCTGGCTTTGGGCAATTTGCCGCAGAGCTTCAACGCTTAGAGTTGGCAGGGTTAACAGTTCACTCCGAGCTTCAACCGGAGCCGTTTCAATCGCCGGGGGTAAATTGCCGGTGATGCTTTGAATCACTAGATCTGACAACGGTTGGTTCATCAGTTCTGCCAGTCGAGACAGGCGTTCAACGGCAGATTCAGGCAGGTCGATGGTGAGTTCCATGATGATATTGATCGGTATCAAAACTTACAGTGTAAACACAAGTCTTAAAACGGGATATTCATCGGGTTCATCTGTGCCTCAGCCAGGGGCACCGTTCGCCACCCCAACTTCACAGGCACGTCATAGAGCCGCCCTGGACCCAACCGCAACCATAAGCCTCGCATTCCCGGTATAATCACCTTGACCACATTCAAACCGATATCCGGTCGCGTCTGGTCTAGCACCAGGGTTTCTAGCCCTACCCCTTGGGCAATCTCCACACAAGTCATCACATCGGTATAGATGTCATCACTCCAGCGTTTGGGGTAATCCTGGGCAGTCTTCAGGGGCTGGGATGCATCGGGGACTAAACAGGGATGACTGGTTCGAGTCACTCCTAGCAGCCAGTCTTTCGACTCACCCTGAAGCTGATCATCAGGAATTTTGTCCAGTTCCAGCCCAATTTGATTCACCTCAGTCAGGGCGCGAAGAATGGCAATCTTCGGGTCGAGGTGGGCGCCAAACCCAATCGCGATGCGCTCTGTTCCCACCGTGCGATAGGACAACCCCGCAAATGCCGGAATTCCCATGTCCGCCGTCAAATCCAGCACCCAGATTTCCCGGTTCTGTTTCTGGTAAAACTGCTGCAACTGGATAAAATACGGCTCATCAAAGCTGCTCAAATCTACCCCAGGGCGGCTCAATTGGTTGTACCACCACAGCGCCACACTGTCCCGCTCCACCAGTTCCAGAAACCCTTGTAAAATTGCCTCTTCTAAGGTGTTACCTGTGGCATTCCCATTGGAATCCGCCTTACAGAAACGCTCGGCGTCTGGCATGGGGTAGTGGTAGTAGCAAAAGGCAGTAGGGAGATACTTGTGCCCCTGCTGTGTCAACGACCAAACTGGTGTCCAGTCAATCGCTTTACTTGGATCAAACCGATTAGGAATCCAGCGATAGGCGGCGGCTGAACCCTGAGCATTTAACTCCTCCCGGTTAGCATATTGGGCGTCGCTAAAGTACAGCAGTGACTCCGGATGAAATGCCACGTCTCCCAGTTCCGCCAGGGTAGCCCGTTTCCGGGGTTCATCCCCCTGAAAGATACCCGAATACCGTTCCACTGCCTCACACAACCCACTCGCCCGGGATTGGCTATCAGTTTTGCCTTTACCAGAACTCTTGTGTTTTAAGGTATTCCGCAGCCCCCGCAGGGAGGTGGTACTACCAAAGCTATGCCCCGCTTTGTAGGTATGCACCAAGGGATTCGCTGGGTCAGAAATCCGCACCAGTTCCGTTACTACCCCCGTCACCGGACTAACTAGATGCTGGTATCTCTGCACCGTCTGTTCTGGGGTAGTCGCACGATGACCGCCATCGCTGGTGAATTGCTTGGGACGCGACTCCAGATTCAGCGGCTCAAACCCCCGCCGTTGCAAGAGTCCCGCGTCACCACAGGTGGAACATTGGGGACGCTTAATCAGGATATGACGTTTCAACTCCAGAATCGTCTGATTGAACGTGATAATCGTACCCTCTAGAGTGGGGAAGTATGCCGTTTCCGATGTCGTGGTATTGATATAGTGCTTAACCACCCACTTAGCAATCTCTGTCGCCGCCAACTGTAACCCAGTTTGCCGAGTTGAGGGTAGCGTCGCCCGTGCTGTGGGAAAGCAACTCAGCATCCCCTGACCATTTTGACCATTACGCTGCTGCTGTGCCTGTTTTTGCCGCAACACCGAGGACTCCACTTCCCGGTTGCCCCGCATCCGATGAGCAAGACAATGCCAACACCCCGTCTGCCCCGGCACAAACACTGGACCCAACCACAGCACACTCCCCACTGGCTTCACCAGTAACCAAGGTTGCTGACGCTCTAAAGCCTGCTGGTTAATCGCCCCTAGTTCCGGTTGTAAATAGTCATCCGTTAAGACAACATTCAGTGCAATTGGCGAATCCGTCTCTGTGGCAGGTGCCACAGCAATACCTACCTCCCCCAGAGCCGCTTTCAGAGCACTCACCGTCACCTCACTAATCCCCTGACCCACGGTTGTCAGCGTCACCGACTGCTGTAGCCCCTGTGCCGCCACAGGCGGAGCAATCCCTAACTCACTCCAAAATGCCGCCACCTCTGGGGATAGCTCCGGCGCCGCCTCAGTTAGATACCCCTTCTCTGCCAAACGATTGAGCACATAGTCGATGTAGTCTGGCGGGACTTCCCCATCCAGCTTTTGGACAATCTGCTCGATGGTGTACTGCCCATTTAACAGGGGCAGAATCTGGCAGTAGAGTTGTCCGGTGAGGGCATGGTTGCCCTGTTCCCCCAGGAGATACACCTGCTTCGGCTCAATGATCTCCACATGGAAGTGGGGCTTAATTTGGGGCAGTGTAGTGGATTCCATAAGTAAAAAGTCAATTGTAGGGGCGGGTTTAGCCGTTTAATTTTGGTATTGACCGATAAGCTCTCAACAAAACCCGCCCTTTGTCAAAAGAGGGGATATTTGGTATCGTGAATGTTACCGTTTTTCCGGAAGATATCCCGTAGGGTGGGCAATGCCCACCCGCCTCATCTGAGCGTGCCATTCGGTTAAGCCCAGATACGACCCCGACGGAAAGACTTGGATTTGCTCCCAGATTTTTTTGCCTGCTCCCTAGCGTAGCTCCACCAGTAGGAGTAGTCTTGTAGCCCAGTCATCGAGGTCGGCACGTAGGACTTTTGGGGTTCAGACTGAGGCGTCTGGTTGGCTGGAGGGGCGTCTGCCGCCTTATCTTCAGAGTTTTGGCTGCTCGATTTCTTGCTCATGTTAATCTCCTTATAATAAATAGGGGTCTGGCTACCACAAATAATTTGCTCAAGAACTGCCGCAAAATTTGTTGGCGCATCCGCAGTTGAGCCTCAGCCACTCCACATTCTTTTGTGAGGTAGGTTCGCAGTGTTCGCTTAAACGCCGTCCCGCGCCATCGCCCTTCAATTCCTAGCCAAACCACCCGCAGATCCGCCGGACAGTTCGTCTCGGCTGCGGCAATCGCGGCTGCCACCGCATCACTGACGGCATTGGCAACATCTTTCATCGAAGGACTTGTATCCATCAGGATCACCAAATCAACGAGTGGTATTGTGCTAGCGGAATTACTCATAGGGATACTGACGTCACCTTTACTTCTCAAGCCATTGACCGAATTAAAAGAAGCTTCCCATGCCGCCAAAGCCACCCCAACCCTGGCTAGCACTTGAGTGCATCACTTGGTTAAAACTGCGGTTGGCATAGGCGGACGGATCATTATAGTTAGCGCCATGGAGCAAATCCATACGAATATGCACCAAATCTTCGAGCCGACCATTTTCCACATCCACGCATAGTGCTGGCTGGATGAAATGGGGACGTTTAACGGGGGGAGATAGTATAGGAAGTCGCATCGTTTGGCATTCTCCGGATTAATGAATAGAGTGAACAGCAATGTATACTGCTTCGGCGTTTATCGTAGGGGCACGGCACTGCCGTACCCTAAGCCCAACCCTCACCCAAAATTGGCTGTCCCTTAGTAAGGGGAAGACCAAGACCGGACTTCGCCCAAGGTAACCGGAACCAGGTCACTCACATCAATCGTAAATCGGAAAATCTTCTTGGCACGACGATTATTTTCTGGGTCAAAGAACTTCAGCTTCACATCCCAACAGTCGCTATCCATCCGACAGAAGGGACTTTTCTCAACGGTAATACTATCAAGTTCCATCCCCACCGCCACAGCTTGGCTAAAGGTTTGCGCCGCTTGGAAGGCATTGGTGACCGAGAAATTAAGGGCGCGGTCTTGGGAGGTGGTGCCCAAGTTGCGGAGGTCGTAGTAAATCCGGTTGAGGAAGCCATCCAACGTCTGACGGATACGACCTTCATCAGCACTCCCAGCCTCCGCTTGTACGGCGTCCATCGCCGCACTCACCAAGTTGTTCACCTTCCAGCCGTAGATGCCCCGGGTTCCCAGGGGTTCAATCACGGGGACAACTTGACCGGAGAAGAGCTTAACCGTGCGCTTGGTTAAAATACCCGGAATACTGACGCGCTCAACATATTCAGCATCATTTTCAGCTTGGATTTGACCTCCTAGGAGTTCGTGGAGAGCACGGTAAGCCTCCACCGCAAAGGGACCCGTGGGTGCGATCGCATAAACTGGAGTCAGTTCAATATTAAGCGTCCAAATCAGCGATCGCGCTTCTGACATATTAGTCGCCAAGTAGTCCACCATCTGGCGGGCATCGTAGGGGTTAGCCGGTACCATCGTCCCCTGAAAGTCAAAGGGCGGCATCAGTTGCTTAAACGAGTCCCGACGGGCTTCTGTGCCGAAGTCATAGCCCAGAGTTCCCAAAACATAGACGATTTCACCCATAGAGGGGATCTCGCTGGGGGCTTCGCTGGCGGTGACGGAATTGGCAGTAAGATTGGGCATAGCAGGTTGTTGGGGTACAGAATTCATCAGGTCTTGCAGGTTAGGAGTGTTTGTGGGCATTGCCCCTGGGGGTGCAGACGGGGCGGACTCAGGGCTTTGGGCTTCCGTCCCACTCGTCAATCCTCCCCCACACCCGCAACCTGCGCCTTCCACGCCTGCTTCATCAACGGTGGCTGCATCAACGGCTGATGCAAGTTCCTCTGGCATAGTTCCTCCTGTTAGTAACGTTACAGCTCCAGATATGTTGAGTTTGCCCGCCAGACACCGCTGGGCATCAGCGGGCAGGTCAAAGTCACAGGGTAATGCACTCTGCAACAACACTTGACGCACTTGTTGGGGGTCAGGGGTTTCCCCCCGTTCCCGTTGCAGACTCAGCAGCAGTGCCGCCACCCCCGACACAATCGGCGTGGCAAAGCTTGTACCACTCAGCGTCTGAGTTCCCCCACCGGGTTTTGCCCCCAAGACATCTTTGCCGAGGGCAAGAATGCCCTGGGTTTTATAGGTGTCACCCCAGTTACTAAAGTCCAAGGGCTGACCGTTGGCATCCATGGCGCCAACCGCCAGGGCAGCGGGCAGGGCGGCGGGGACATGGAGACATTCACAGCCATTGTTACCCGCTGCCGCAATCAGCAAGACGTTTTCCTGCTCACATAAGCGCACGGCATTCTCCAGCCAGCCATCGGCTTCCCCAAAATCCGTGAGTTGACCCCCACTAATATTAATGACCTGCGCTCCAGCATTCACTGCCCGCTCAATCCCCCGCGCCAGGTCTAACTGTGACACACGGCGGCGATTATCGGAAAAGATGGGAACAATCACCCCTTTGCACTGTGGTGCAATCCCAGTCACCGAACTCCCCGGTTGACCAAAAATAATACTGGAAACATGAGTCCCGTGAACCGACATAGTGCCATCCGGGCGAGCCTCCTCATTCACCAGAGACGGCAAGCGCGTCAGGGTTTTGCCGGCAAAGCAGGGATGGGTTCGGTCAACCGGTCCATCCAACACGGCAATACAAATATCCTTTTCACCCTGGGTCATCGCCATCAACTCCGGCAATGCAGGTATCGCCAAAACAGCAGACATAAATCAGTTCGTCCTGTTGCCCTAAAAATAGCTAAACTAATCAAATTAATTGGATATAGAATGACCGTGCCATAGGAAATCATAGTTATCCCTATAGCTCAGGCTTTAACCTGTGAACTCCACTATAAATATCGGACATTCATGTTCCATTGATACTCATTGCCTCAACCTTTTTTAATTTATATCACCCTGACCTTATTTTTGACAAGTCATTTCTTTATTATTTTCAACAGTCTATTTGATTTGTACCAATAAATTTAATACCTAAAATCCAAAACTTAAGCCTGCAACCTATACTCCATAAAACTTTCAACCTCTTTGCGGTATCCAATGAATAGCAGGCGTGAGTTGTACAAATGATTTAGAAAAATCTATTTAACCCCATTTAGGGATGAATTTATATGCGAAATAACCACCTGAATTGTACAACTCAGGTAGACTGAAACCTAATCAAAATCCAGCTAAAATTCGGACATAGAAACAGAAAAATTCTTGTCCTCAATGAGTTACACCAACGGCAATAACCGTTAGCTGCCACGATTGTATATTTAGTTAAGCAAGAAACACTGTTTAACTGGGAAGTTCAACTGTTCCCCGACCTGATGTGGATTAATGAAATAGGATTATTTCACGAAGGCGTTCACCTAAGCTATACATTTGTAACAAAAATTCATATTGTGGGCATAACTTGTCAGAGCCTTAGCGATCGCGTCCAACCCATCCAACCCGTTTTACCCTAGGTATAGCGCCCAGTGTCTAGGTTGAAGCAGAAAATAGCTCTGGGTCGGAAGCCAGTTAAGGTAAAAGGTAAAATGAGTATTAAAATGATTATGAACATTAGTTACAAGGATTAAAGTTCTATGACGCCCTCATTAGCCAACTTTTTCTGGAGTCTCGTTTTGGGTGGGGCAATTGTGGTGATTCCCGCCACCGTTGCTCTGATCTTTATCAGCCAGAAGGATAAGATCCAACGCTCCTAAGCTTGAGCGGTCGTTTGGGAACCCCCCGTCAAGGAACAGGGTAGCTCAGCAGTCGCTACCCTGTTTTCCCTATCTAGCTAGCTTTTGGTCGTACAATGGGCTAATGTAGGGGCGCTGAAATAACCCGCCAGTTAACAAGTTTGCGAAAAAGCAGATACCATAAACAAGTGCAGCCTTGGAGCGCCTGCCCTATGCCTTCTTGTACCCGGCTCGAAGCCGTACAATCCCAACTGGGTGAACAGATTCACCGAATAGGAAGTTAGAGTAGAGATTTATGGGCAAAACTCGCTACCATAGGACTGACTTAGGAGAGCAGCAATGGTAAATTTTGGGCTGAACTCAGCCAGTATTCTGGGTATTTTCTTGGCAGTTGCCGGAGCAGGGCTTTATTTCCTGCGATCGGTACGTCCGGAGTTAGCACGAGATCACGACATATTCTTCGCCGCTGTCGGACTCTTGTGCGGCTTTATTTTGGTATTTCAGGGATGGCGACTCGATCCGATTCTCCAGTTTGGTCAGTTTCTGTTGACGGGTTCTGTCATTTTCTTTGCGGTTGAAACCCTGCGTCTACGAGGGATCACCACCGAACAAGCCAAGCGCAATACAAAAGTTGTCGATGACGAACGCCCCGTGAGTAACGTTTATCGCCAGGTGGCTGAGTTGGACGAACTCGAACCGATGGAAGACGAAGATCCCTACATTGGTCGTCGCCTCCGGGGAACCGCCGATTCGCGCTATAACCGCAGCGACAGGTACGAAGCCGAGGTTCGCCGTCCTAGAAGTCGCAGCGTCTCCGATGACTTCCCCCCAGAAGAGCGCTCCCGTCAACGCCGTCCCCGCCCTGTGACTCGTTCGTCAAGACCGCCTGCGGACAGATGGGAGGCTGATGTAGATAATGACTGGGATGATAGACCGACTCCCACTCGTCGTCCTCGCCCTTCACGTCCACCGAGTCGCAACCCCGAACCCGACATAGAATCCCCCCCTAGAAGAAAACGTCGTCCTCCCCAAGAATCAACGGTATCTGTGGCAGAGCAAGAGGTAGAACCCCCTGCCAGCGATTATGTGGATTATAAACCCATCGATCCCTTGGAGGACGAAGATGAAGATGACTACATGCCTAGAGGTTCAGAATACTAAATCCAATTAGGTACAAGCTGTTCGGCATTTAAACTTTAATGTCAATAATGACGAACTCCTTCCTTGGTGGGCGAGCATCTTGCTCGCTACTAATACCAATTCCAAAAGTTACAGAAGAGCGATAGTCCGCGCAGGCGGACTTTGTTTGTGTAGCTGCGACTTCCAGTCGCCATGGCAACTAATTGCTAGCCAACGCCGCATTTAACAAAATAGCGAGAACAGAACGAATTGCCCGCAGTTCTTCCGGCGGTTCCCGTAAAAACTCGAAACTACTAGCACTAATTAAAGCATTGTACGCTTCAACGACAGTCGCAAACTGATCAGGCTCAACGGTGCAACCTGCGGTCAATCGGGTTAGGCTAGTAGCTAGATTCTGAGCAAGGGTCGGATTCGCCCCAGCATTCACTAGGGCGTTTTGTATTTGATTTACTCCTGCATTAACGTTGCCCGTTCTAGTCAAAACAAGGTCTAAGTTTTCCTGGACTGATGATGGAATGGGGGATGTGTCATTCCCCACACCGGGCAAATTCTGTTGGGCAAGTCGTTCATTAACGATACAAGCGGCGTCTTGCACATCCTCTTGTATCTCAGATGTTCTATATCCGATAACGAGTTGACCACCTCCACCGGGAGCATAAGCACCGCCGGCAATGTCACTGGTGGTAATAATATTGCCCGTAACATCTGATAGGACAGGCTTGGCTTGGCTCGATGTTGTCATCGATAAAATTCCTGCTACTCCCACAGCTAAACCTAGTCCTAACTGAAATGCTAAATGTCTCTTTTTCATTCGTCTTCTCCTTATATAACTGATTTGAGTAATGGGCATCGCATTGCTATGCCCCTACGCCAGCAATAAGAGGTTAATCAATCTATCCTCTCTAGAACGATAGCCCATAACCAATCCCCAAAATGAACCGAGGCTCATCGCCCGCATTACCCGTCACATCAGCTACAGCCGGGGTAATTACCAGAGGAACACCCTGAATCGGCACAATTGAAGCGCCTAAATATAAATCTTGACCCGTCCAATCGGCGATTAAAGTAACAGGTTCTACAACTTGCAGACCAACGCTACCAAAGACATTCGTCGAACCCTCTTTATCCTCAATATCATCTTCGGAGCGGAAACGCCCTCCACCGAGACCAACAGAAGCAGTTAGGCGACTAAAGGGATCACTGGGATTTTCCCGCAAACGGAAAACTTTACTGACAACGCCATAAACACTTTGGTCACCATCCGTATTGCCCCAAACAATGGCATTCTCTACACCAACTGCCACAGCGAGGTCATCACCAATTAAACGGTGAAGTTTGAAACTAACTCCGCCATCTTCAAAGGTATCGCCAAATAAGTCATAAATTGAAACAGCGGTTTCTAGAGCAACGAGTCTCCTCGCATCACCGACGCCAAAACCGACTACCACGGCACCATCGTCTTCATTGAAAAACCGCACTTGCTCTTGATATGTGGCACCGAAGAAGATATTCCCCGTTTGAGCGCCAAAGGCTGTTGGAGTATTAATACTGGAACCCCCGCGCACAATCCGACGCAATTGCTCTTCCACAGGCGGTGCTGGCAAGAGATACTGCCGTCGCAAAGCAGCAAGTTGTTCGGGTGTCGGTGGTGGTGGTTCTTGGGCAATGGGTTCGTACCCCACAATGTAACGACTTGCCACAGTGGTGGGCGGAATTTGGGGTAATTGATTTTGGCTGACTAATGCTTGGTAAATAAAGGCAGCGACATCGGCACGAGTGGCAGTCTGATTCGGATTCAAGAATGCCACATTCGGGTAATTTACCACCATCTGGTTTACCGTTGCTGCCGCGATGCTATTTTGCGCCCAGCCCGGAATTTGAGCAGCATCCTGAAAGGTTTGATTTAATATAGCTGTGGTTTGAGCAGGAGCCGATAAATCCAACCCACTGACTAATGCCACTAGCACTTGCACACGCGGGATATTTTGATCCGGAAGGAAAATATTATTGGGATATCCTTCCATAAATCCCATGCGATAGGCTTCTTGAATGGCTTCCAATGCCCAGAAGTTAGCTGGGATATCCGAAAACTGAGTAGCTGGACGTTCCAAGGGTTGCTCAAACGCCTGACGAATCATCGCCGCAAACTGAGCGCGGGTAACGGGGGCGTTCGGTCGAAATGTTCCATCCGGAAATCCCTGAATGATTCCCCGTGAAGCTAGACCTTCGATAAAGGCTTGCGCCCAATTGCCTTGAATATCTGGAAAGGTTGTGGCTTGAACGATTTGTCTGCCCCGACTAGGTGTCGATGTCGGTGCTGTTTGTGCGGGTTGAGTTGTATTTGGGGCAGAGTTTTGGGGGCGCAGGGCATCCGCACCCAGCATGTTATTTAGGAGTGATTCTCCTAGTGAGCCTTTTTGATTGGCTGGTGGGTTGGTTTGGGCTTGGGCAATACCCTGAGGACTAGCGATGTTAGCTGCCACACTGAGTAAGGTGCTGCCCACCACTGAACCAATGACAAGATATCCCCAATGGTGCATAGTTTTGCCGATTGGCTGAAAACAACCCTTAAACCTATATCTCCTCATCACTTTTGCTATGCTCCCGAAGCTCTCGTTGTTAACTCAAAGGTACATGAGTTTTGCTGATTAATGCCTTAATTCATCTAAAAATTGGCGTGAATACTTCTGTTGTAACCCTACAGGGTTTAAGGGAAGTCTCTATGCCAATACACAACAATTGCTAAAATGTCAAGCATTATCAAACATGCTTACCGATTTCGCTTTGATCTGGTATGACACCTTCAGGCTGATTAAATGGTAATTTAACAATAGTAGCTGGCTTCGCCTAAGATGACACAGAGGTTTGAGTAAAGGGTATTCCAAGCCAATTGAATGGATATGGGAGTACCAAGGCAGGGAGAGGACATTCTTTACTGTTGCCTGTTCCCTTGATCAACTGATGTCCTAACGTATTCCTGCCATGCTATACAGTTGTTACAGCGCTTCGCGCTGGGCAATAGGCAATAGGGGGGATAAATACTGATTATATAGGGCTTTTAGCAGTTCTTCAGCCAATTGATTTGTAAATAGACCAGCGCGACCTGCTGTAATTTTTGCAAACGGGTTGCCCCTATCGGTATACAAAAGGTTACATGACATGCGTGTCTGTTGCCTAATTGGATACGGTTTTGGTTTTGATAGAGGTAGGCAGCTCAATCCGAAATTCTGTATCTTTACCGGGTTCTGAAAAACATTGAAGTGAGCCTTTATGCTGTCCGACAATAATTTGGTAACTAATGGCTAGTCCTAAGCCAGTACCCATACCAATGGGTTTAGTGGTGAAAAAGGGATCAAATATGCGAGCTTTAATGTCTGAGGGGATATGAGACCCGTTATTGGCAATGCGAATCACAACACGCTCGTTTTCTAATTGTTCTGTCCGGAGAATAATCCGAGCGGGTATTGTATGCGGTTCTTCTCTGATGGCGTCAATGGCGTTGTTCATAATATTCAGAAACACTTGATTTAACTGACAGGCATAACATTCGACTAAGGGTAAGTGTCCGTAGTCTTTGACGATCTCGATATTTAGTTCTGAAGATTGTAAGCGATAGTGCAACATTAATAATGTGTTGTCAAGTTCCTGATGAATATCAACCGATTGCAAGCCAGAACGGTTTTGCCGGGAAAACTCTTGTAGAGAAAGAACCATGTTCTGGATGCGTTGGGTTCCTCGGCGCATTGATGATAAGACTTTAGGTAAATCGTCAATGAGAAAGTTCAGATCAACGGTTTCAATTTTGTCAATAACATCGGGGGGAGGGTTGGGTGTGATTTCTTGGTAGAGATTGAGGAGTTCAATTAAGTCTTGGGTGTAGCGTTCAGCGTAACTGAGGTTACTGTAGATAAATGTAACGGGGTTGTTGAGTTCATGGGCTAATCCGGCGACAAGCTGCCATAAGCTTGCCATTTTTTCCGTTTGCACTAATTGTGCCTGAGTTTGTTGCAACTGTCGCAGGGCTTGACTTAACTGTTGAGTTAATTGGCGCGATCGCAGCCCCGCCCTGACTCGTGCCAATAACTCTTCGACATCAATGGGTTTGGAGATAAATTCATCAGCACCCGCATCTAAGCCTTGAACGCGATCGGTAATTTGATCGCGCATGGTGAGCAAAATTATAAACGTGGTTGCCAATTCTGGATCAGCTTTCACTTGCCGACAGACTTCTAGTCCATCTAAGCGTGGCATAATCCAATCACATATAATCAAATCGGGATAGAGCAATTTGACCTGAAGTAGGGCGTCTTCTCCGTTTGGGGCGATCGCGACCTCGTGACCTTGACTGGTGAGTAGATTTTTCAGCACAAGCTGAACCGTCAAATCATCATCAACCACTAAAATTTTCGCCATAGCCGATTAACCGCAATGCTATATTAGGGCAATTTGTGGGAAAGATATGATTTTACCCCTAACCTCTGACGTTCGAGTGCAATAAACAGATCGGCAGCATTGGAGAAATACTCGGCTTTTGCCTGACGCTCCAATTCAGTCGCGATCGCTTGGAGAGATGAAACACCCACATTAGCCGCCGCTCCTTTGAGCTGATGGGCGCATTTGGCGACAGTTGGATAATCATTGACAGCTTCAGCTTGTTTAATCGCGTCTAGGTTAATGCGAATAACCTCCAGCAAGGCGGCAAGCAGCTCACCTTTTAACTCCACTTCACCTAGGCTTACTTCCTCTAAGCGATCAAAGTCGATCTCGATATCGTTGGTAGAATTGATCGGTGAAAAATTCGATTCAGACAAAAAGCTTCAATTCCGATTTTTATTGGGCTGTAGTTAATTATAACCTTACCATAAACGGATCACGCTGGTGGTTCAGTGGAAATGCAGGGAAGCCGAGGGACTCCAGGTGCAGGGGGCGCAGCGAAGTCTCGTAGTTCATCTGCAAACTGAGTAAGGGCGGGTTTTGCACAAATGTTACCATCAATAGCCAACAGAAAGTCCCCAAACCCGCCCCTACAAGTATCACGAATCGCCTGTTCCCCTGAGATTCCCGACGCCTTAATTAAATCGGGGATTGGGTGAAGAAGTAAGTTTAACTGACAACACCTGTAAGGGTTGAATCTGCCTCTTGTGGTTGAACCGTTTCCTCCTCTGGCGGTAACCCTAAAACCTCTCGGTAGGTGCGGATATACTGTTTGGCTGATTTATCCCAACTGAAATTCTTACGCATACCGCGCTGCTGTAGCGTTGTCCATTGCTCTTTAAAGCGGAAACCTTCCCAAGCCCGTACCATACAGGTATAAAAGTCTAACGGTTCATAGCGGTCAAAACAGTAACCTGTCCCAGTTTGGCTAACAGGTTCATGGTGAAAAACCGTATCCACCAGACCCCCGGTGCGCCGGACAATGGGGACACAACCATAGCGCATAGAGAGCATTTGAGTAATGCCACAAGGTTCAAAGCGGGATGGCATTAGGAATGCATCACAACCCGCATAAATGCGTCGAGACAGAGCATCACTATAAAGGAGTTGGACAGACATACGACCCCGATAGCGAGATGCCAATTGCCACATTTGGGTTTCGTAGTAACGTTCACCAGATGCCAGCAATATAAATTGGGCGTCGGTATAAGCTAAGAAGCGATCAATGACTTGTAATAATAGGTCAATCCCCTTTTGCTCCACGAGGCGCGTGACCATGCCCATGAAAAAGGCATTGGAGTTGACTTCTAAGCCCACCTCTTCTTGCAGGGTGACTTTGTTTTTGCGACGTAATTCCAGCGTATCGGCGCTGAATTTTTGCTCGATATATTTGTCGGTTTCTGGGTCATAACTATCCGTGTCAATGCCATTAAGAATCCCGACTGTTTTACCACTAATGAAAGACATTAACCCTTCTAAAGTCTCACCGTATTCAGCCGTGCAGATTTGTTCTGCATAAGTTGGCGACACGACAGTCACTCGATCCGCAAATTGTACCGCTGCTGCCATTGTATTATGACCTTGCATATACCAGGGACACCAGGTTATCTGCTGTAAGCGCCAGCGCCAGGGACCTTGATACGCCAAGTTGTGAATCGTAAAGACGGTGGAAATATCCGGCGATTGGTTCATCCACACCGGAATCATGCCTGTATGCCAATCGTGGCAATGAATAATTTGCGGTTTCCAGTAGTTCCAGGCAAACTCAGCCGCGCCATTAGCAAAGAGAGTAAATCGCCAGTCTTCATCCGCTCCGGCGTAAATATGGCGTCCTGAGAAGGCGAGATGACCAAACAGATAGAGGGGGACATCGGTTCCGGGTAATACCGTTTCATAGACAGCGAATGACTCAAACATGGCAGATCCCCACCAGACAGGTTCTTTGGGAATCTCCATCTTGTCGGGTAAAAAGCCGTAATACGGCATAAAAATCCGTACATCATGTCCCAAGCGCTTCAGGAACTTAGGCAATGCGCCCACGACATCCCCCATACCGCCGACTTTTGCCAGGGGCGCTACCTCTGCGGCAACAAAAAGAATATTCATAATGATGGTTGTGTACGATGAAGTCTCAAGTAGTAATACTATCCTTCAGAGGGGCGTTTACAATGACGAATCCTTGAATTCGGGGCATTTTTGCCTCAATGTGGGGAGATAGGATGATGAGTGCGAGACCTGGTCAGGTGCAAGATATGAACCGATGGCGGACGCTATCCGCCTTAACTGGAAGTATTTCAAGCCAATCTGGAAAACAGATGGTTATGCTTATGTCCATAAATTACAGAAATGAGAGAGTTAATTAGCGATTAGATGTGTCGCGCGATCGCATCCCTAACCTTCCATCACCTGATTAAACCGATCTCTCCCCGCATGATAATCTTTACTTTCATACCCCATAACATGCCGGACAATCCACTTTTGTGATCTGCCATCCTCCATCAGTAAACGAATCGCCTTCCTTAACACCTGCTCCTGATCAATAAACCGTTCAACAAACCAGTTTTCGGTTTCCGCAAATCCCCGCTTATCATTTTCAGCACTGCGATTCAGATAAACGGCGGCTACTAATGCTTTAAATGATTTGCCTAAAACTTTCTCATTCTCCAAATTCAGCGCTGTCAACTCCTCCGTCGTAATTTGATTGATATAGTCAGATTGATTCTCTTTAGAGGTTAATTCCTTAAATAAGTCATTTAAATTGCCCACTTTAACATTGGGGAGATAGCTATACAAATAATCCGCAACTATCCCTTTCAATACCGCATCTCCCAGGAACCTTAACTGTTTATTCGGTGACGAACGCTCTTTTATCTTTTTTAAATGACGCTCCAGCAACGGCGCAATCAACTGCTTGACCAACCAATTCCGTGCCTGAGAAAACCCCCGATCCTGATGAATCGCCCCAACTAACGCGATCAATGCTTCTTCAAAGGGATTGTGATTTTGTAAACGCAAGCGATGCCGTTCTTGCGTCAGTCCCAGAAACGGATACCCTTCGCCCAACCCCAATTGATACCACAGTTTGGTTAACCGTTGTCCTTCGACTAACTTGTCCCGTAATCCTTTAAAATTACTCACCTCTAAATAAGGACAGTTATGATATAAATAGTCAGTAATTACCAGATTTACAAGAGCATGACCAAGAAAATTTAATCGCTCGTTATTCTGTTCATATTCTCCAATTTGTTCGGCATAAGAGCGATGCATTAAAGCAAGTCTAAGCGTATCACTATGCTTGAATTGAATACCAATTTGGTTTTCTAAAGATTCAGAATTCCATTCCATCATTTTTACAGGATTAAGACGTTTTAACAGTAGGTAATTGCACCGTCAGGACTGAACAGGGAGCATGGTGGAGAACGTAATTACTGGCACTCCCCAAAATTAACTCCGAAAGCCCCGACAAACCCCGATGACCAATAATAATTAGATCAGCTTGCCAATTCTTCGCCACCTTACAGATGGTTTCCCCCGGACTTCCTGGCACCTGGGTAAACTCAGCCGAGACACCAGCCACCGTAGCTTCACCCGTGCGCGATCGCAAAATCTCCAGACATTCGCTTTCAAATTCGTCCCACTGCTTGCGGTAGGCAATATTCACATCATCTAATCGCCACGGATAGTAGTCCACCTCGGAAAATCCTGGCATACCCGGACTCGTGTCTTCCTCCGGAGACAGAACGTGCAACAGTAATAGATTACCCTTGACCGCTTTGGCTAACTCTAGGGCTTGATCAAAAACATGATCACCCATACCAGAGGTATCTATGGCAACAAGCATCTTTTCAAACATAACCACTTTCTCCAAAACCCTGGTAAATAGTAGGGTTGTTACCCCTCTGACAATGGTATAATGAATTTCAACTCTGGATAGTGCCGCTTGATTTCGGCAAAGCACTGGCTTATAGATGCTAATTCTAATCTAGCGATTGTGTCGGAATCTGGCTCGAAAATATACAGAATAATTAATTTTTGTGAAAATCTAGATGCCAGAAACATCTCAGTTTTCACAGAAACTTTTGCAGCCAATACAAATCCGACACTCAACCTGGAAACCAAGGGCTGAGAGAGGGAAAATTTTCATGAGTTTAAATGCCCGCTTTGCCGTAATCAGTGACTTACACATCGCCCTGCCCCAAACTATTTGGGATATTCCCAACCGCTTCCATTTAGTGGAAATCAGTATCCCTGCCCTAGAGTTAGTATTCAATCATTTAGAACAGCTTAATCTAGATTTTCTCCTACTTCCAGGAGACTTAACCCAGCACGGCGAACCGATTAACCATGACTGGCTACAAAGGCGATTGTCCCAGCTACCCTACCCGGTTTACGTTGTACCTGGTAATCATGATGTCCCCACGCTATTGCCCGATGAACGTTCGATTGGACTGAAAGACTTTCCCCACTATTATCATCAATTTGGCTATGACAATCCCGACCAACTCTACTACACCCGTGAAATTTTCCCCGGTGTGCAGCTTATTGGGCTAAATTCCAACCAATTTGACCAGACGGGTAAACAACTCGGTTGTCTGGATGCACCGCAATTGGCATGGCTTGAAGATGTACTTGCCCAGACTAAGGATAAGTTGATTGTGGTTATGGTACATCACAATGTCATCGAACATCTACCGAGTCAATCAAAGCATCCCTTGGGACGCCGCTATATGCTGGATAATGCCCCCACCCTGTTAAATCTGCTCAAAGCGGCTGGGGTGAATTTAATCTTTACGGGTCATCTTCATGTCCAGGATATCGCCTATCACCAGGGAATCTATGATATTACCACTGGATCATTAGTCAGCTATCCCCATCCCTACCGAGTCTTAGAACTGCGAACTGATAATTTAGGGAATCGCTGGTTACAAATAGAATCCCATCACATCACCTCTGTACCCGGTTGGGAGAATTTGCCGGAAATTTCGCGAAAATGGATGGGCGATCGCTCTCATCCGTTTATGGTAAAGTTACTTACCGCCCCACCTTTATGTTTACCCCAACACGACGCGGATAAACTTGCCCCCAGTTTACGTAACTTTTGGGCAGATATTGCTGTGGGTGACACCTATTTTGATTTTCCCGATTTTCCTCCGCCTGTCCGCCGCTATTTCCAAACCTTCAGCGCGATGGATAGTAATGGTAAACCTGCTTTTATCGATAATCACACGACATTACTGCTAGAGTAATCCCCTTTTTGCCCTGGCGACTGAAGTCGCGGAACCACACAAACAAAGTCCGCCTACGCGGACTGAACTATCAAGGGGGTACTAAAAGCAAAACGCTTTATCAGCGAGTCTTTAGCCACAAGAGATCAGGACGCGATCGCACGTTAATAAACTATCATAGACCTGCACCTTGGCAACGGGTAACTCTGGGGAAATGGCTTCCAGACATTTCAACCTAATTTTGTCCAGGAATGGCAAGACAGAGGCGACATATTGTTTTGGATGCTTCGTGTGGTCAAATTTAATCGCATTCCACAGATGTTCTAAGTGTTCCCAAGTCGAGCATTTTTGCAGGTGACAGGCTACAGCATTTTTCCATTGTTCCATTTGGCGATAACTGATAAATTGTCCACCTTTGTCCAAGCGGTGAACAAATAGAACATAAAGCCAGGATTCAACTTTGACAATTAGGGATTTGGAAATTCCCAGGAATTGGGCGATTTGGCGTTTGGTGATGCGGAACTTTTGCGCGGGGTTAATACGGCGGAATAAAGCAGTCATTGGATTTGAGATTTTAATTTTTGAATAGGTGGATGGGTCATCGTTTTCGGGCGGGATATCAAAAATAATGGTAAAGTTCAACGTAGGCATGAACCGTCGCAGAACTTGCAGGTGTCCTTCTGCATCGCTGCGGCTGCGAGAGTGCCGAGCTTGCGTTTAATGTCCTCATCGGGTATTTATTGATAGACTGAGTTAGTGCGATCGCCCTTTTGCGGCATCGCTTTTTGGTCAGATAAGATAAGATGTCTAATGCGTAAGGCATCTAGACAGCCAGACGAAACCTAGCCAATGGCTAAACTAACTGTTGAGCTAGCTAGCCAATGGATAGGGTAGACGTTAGGTTTACGAGTCCTAACAGGTGAGGAAATGGACAAGTTAGTCGAAGGTCTAAGCCGACTCCTCGATTCGCCTTTGTTTTTCTATGTCTATATTAATTAAGTCAAGTTAAAATTGTCAACTAATTTGTTTCAAGTTACAAGACATGAGAATATGACATGGTAAAGGACGGAAAACGAATCACATTTGCATACTTGAGAGAGCGTGCGGGTTTAACCCAGCGTGAGATCTCCATTGCAATGGATGTAACTGTTACGACTGTTTCCCAGTGGGAAACGGGCGCACGAAGACCACGTTTGTTTCCAGAGCAAATTCAGAAATTATTACAGGTACTCGACTGCACCCTTGAGGAATTCGTAGAAGCGTTTAGCCAAAATGAGCCGTGAAAGCCGGATTTACCCAAAAATCCCACTCCTGTAAAATGATGGTTGATTAATACTTGTCGAAAAATACTGGTCAACCAAAAGTTAACAAGGATGCAATATGGCAAACGAAGAAGAATCAATAACGTTTGCGTACTTGAGGAAGCGTGCGGGCTTAACCCAACGGAAAATATCAATTTTGATGGATGTCACTGTTGGTACCGTTTCTCTGTGGGAGACAGGAGGACAAAGACCACGGTTATTTCCAGAACAAACTCAGAAATTATTACAGGTACTTAACTGCACTCTTGAGGAACTCGTTGAAGCGTTTAGCCCAATTTAACAGTAAAATCTATTCCACAATTTTAGTTGTGTCAGTCCACTACTAACTACAAATGACGAATGACGAATGACAAATGACGATCTCCACAGTTAGGTTTTATTGTGTCCACCTAATTACGGTTGCCGACAAATGCCAAATACTGACGTGTAGCCGTGTAAAAATGTACTCCCGCCAACAGGTCCAATCTCGCCATTACAGAAGAAACCGCCAACTGAAATATTATTGATATAGCGACACAAGAGTTGGGAATCAAAATCTGGTTTACCATACAATCCTTGACCTCGCCCTAAACAGGAAAACATTAAGGCTCCCGCCGTTTCTGGGGTGGGATTGACTTGGTTTTGATAATTTTGTAAGAGTAATTCTAAGTCTTCCTCAGAGGTGCGGGCGTCTCGTAGATGGAACTGAATCCGTTGACCCGGGCGCACCCGATCGCCAATTGCGATCGCACCCAGTCTGGGATCAACGCCTAACAGATTGCGAATCAGGAAATCCCCTTGACCCAGACTTTGCTTAAACTCATCACGGGCAATGCCAATAAATAGAGAATGTTGCGCCAATTCGCGATCGCTCTCACTTAGGTTTTGAATTACGTCACGCAGCACAGCTAGGGGCGGCTGAGATTCAACCTCACTGAAGCTCATCCCGTTACTATCCGCCAGTTCCAGTACGATATTTCGTTCCCCTTTGGTGATCTGATAGGGTTGACCAATGGGACGACAGCCTTGGGCGACAATTGGGTCTAGTACCACATTCCCACTTAATGCCACGCCGATTGTACCTTCTCGATGGAGCGTACCTCCAGAGTATCGTTCCGAATCACGATAAAATAACCCACTCTGAACTCCCATAGCACTGGCACTGGCTAATCCTCCCACCTTCACCGAACCCGGATAGGCAAAATCTAGCCCTTGCAGGAGATCATTGATTTTTGAGGAAAAGGGATCGGCTAATAAGATGAAATGGGGTTTATCTTGGGGGGGAACACCGATTAAGTCTACCCAAGTACTGGGTGAACTATCCAAGTCGGGCAAATCACTTCCCGGAATATGAAACGCCCGTACAGAAACCTCTGGCATACTTGCCAAACTAATTGATAGAGCGGGTTCTGCTTCGATTTCTTGAGGTTGACCTTGGGCATTCATCCCAATCACGCCACCTCCCCCACAACCAATGATCACAGGTACAGATAACCGTTCTTGTAGCAGGGGCATTAATCGGGAATACTCGCTGGCATAAGCTGAAGAGATGAACACCAGACCCAAATCCGCAGGCATCGACAACGATTGTTCCAGACGCTCTACCACTTCCGCGATCGCTGTTTCCAAGGACGGACGAGTTGATAAGGCATTTACCCACTTCATCAAATTTGCCATGACTTTTACTGAGGTTTTCCCTGGGTAAGGTTTTTTCGGGTTGGCTACAGGTGCAAAGCCTTATGATAACTCCAATTCGGCTAACTCCCAAGGGACTGGGGTCAGAGCGCAGGGGAGCAGGGTGGCGGGGGAGATGAGATTTTACGATATTTCAATGGCAAGAGGATAAATAGTGCTAAACAGCCCCCTACTTCCGGTAGTCGGGCAGATCGTGTAGAATTGTAAACAGCGTATCGACTTCTGCGGAACGTTAAACTATAGAATCCTAACGATCTATACGATCTATGAGTACCGACTTGGATATATTTCAGGGCGGTCAACACCAAATAAATAGGCGTTCTGTACAATACATTAGTGCAGTAATCAGGAAAAAAGGAAAGCCATGAGTGATATTCAAGAACAAATTGATCGGGAGCGTCAGCAAGCTAGAACTGTTTGTGACGCTGAAGGCGCAGAGTCCCCAGACTGTGCGGTAGCTTGGGATTCTGTCGAAGAATTACAAGCTGAGGCAGCACATCAGAAGCAAAAAGGCACAAAGAAAACCTCCTTCGAGAAGTATTGCGAAGAAAATCCTGATGCAGATGAGTGCCGCGTCTACGACGAATAAGGGACTCTTCGTCTGCTATACGTGCCGATTTTGTATGGATGAATTCAGTGAATCAGTTTGGTGGCTGGAACTCCTTCGGGTGATTCCGGCTGCTTTTTTTGTTCCTGAGAACCCGTGGTTCAGGACACCAGAACACCCGCCCAGTAATTGAAATCGATAATATTCCCGAAGCGGAGATGGCAAGATTACCGTACAATTTGGGAGGTGAACCGATCGCGGTGTCACTATACTGTTAAATCAAAGGAACTCGTCGGCTATTAGCTATGCCCGATCAACTTCTGCAAGCATTAGTCTGGACAGACTATCGGTTAGCCGTTTTATTTACGGTGTTGATTCCCCTGATCCTAATTATATGGGCTTTTGTCAAAAAAGCTGATGCCATGGTGCGCCTATTAATTATCTACTGGCGCGTGTCTAGTTTACTGGCAATTACAGTTTATATCATGATTGCCTCGTGGCCCATTGGTTTTATATCGGGTTGGCTTGCCCGAGTTTTGATTCCCATCTCCCTCTGGTTCTGGGTAGATGTGAATGAGGATATTGAGGATCAACCGACGAATCCGCTGAAACTTACGCTGACGGCTTGGCGCTGGGCAATAACGATTTACTGTGGGATTGGTGTCTTGTGGAGTCTTCCGTCTCTGGGATGCGCGTTTACTTCAGACGCTTTGGAAACGCTTGCCTGTAGAGTTTGGCTAGAACCTCCCTTTCTCTTTAAACAATACTTCCATACTGAGTCTTCTCCTCAATTTTTGGGTTTTATTGGCATTGTTGGATTATTGATTTACGTTCTGTACTTGAGCTATTTTGTTTTAATTCGCTTAGGGAAACAGGGACGAATCGCGATGGAACAGTAGTGGAAAACTGGGGGAGATAGGGAAGATGAGGGAGATGGGGGAGATAGGGAAGATGGGGGAGATGAGGGAGATGGGGGAGATAGGGAAGATGAGGGAGATGGGGGAGATAGGGAAGATGAGGGAGATGGGGGAGATAGGGAAGATGAGGGAGATGGGGGAGATAGGGAAGATGAGGAAGATGAGGGAGATAGGGAAGATGAGGGAGATGAGGGAGATGGGGGAGATAGGGAAGATGGGGGAGATGGGGGAGATAGGGAAGATGAGGAAGAAATTTCCCAATCAATAAATGACAAATGACAAATGACAAATAACAAATAACGAATAACGAATAACAAATGACAAATGACAAATGACAAATGACGAATCACCAGTCAACCATGAACCAAGGAACTTCTATTGGACAGCGTTTAGAACAATACACAATTAAGTATCCTCAAGAAGTCTTACTCGTTACCGCTCAAATTGCTGGCGAAGAGGATCAGATTGCTATTTACAAGGGGTTTTCTAGTTCATTGATGCGTCCAACGGCTTTCGATCCGGATGTGCCTGTAATACCACCCGAAGCAGAAATTGTCAAAATTGATCGCGTCGCGAGTCCCTATAATCCAGATGCACCTCGTTATATTCAGCAGGGGTTAACTTGGGAGACGATTCAGCCGTTGTTGGTAGATGCTGGTGTTTAAATTAAGCCTCACCAACTGCCTGGGGTTAAAATTCAAGGATCAACAAACATACAGTTTATAGAATCAGAACAACGAGTCTTTTATCAACTCAGTTCTAGGTAAATCAATACAAAATGCTATTCGCGTACAGTGATAAGTAGTTCACATGCTGATCAAACGGAGTTAACCGAGTTATGAGTTACGATTTTAATCTGTTTGTGATTGGTGGCGGTTCAGGCGGAATTGCCACAGCACGACGAGCAGCACAATATGGGGCAAAGGTAGGAGTAGCCGAATTCAGCCGCTTGGGAGGAACCTGTGTGAATCGCGGCTGTATTCCCAAAAAACTGATGGTTTATTCCTCTCATTTTCCGGAGGTGTTTGAAGAGGCACAAGGGTATGGCTGGAGTCCTGTACAAAGCACTCTCGACTGGCATAAAATGATCGAGGCGGTGCAAAAGGAACTCGAACGCCTTAATGGGGTTTACCTGCGGATGTTGGATAATTCCGAAGTGCAACTGTTTCGGGGTTATGCTAAGTTTGTTGACCCTCATACGTTAGAGATTTTTGAGTCTCCCAATAGCAGTACGGCGTCCCATAGAGTGAGTGCGGATAAAATCTTGATTGCCGTGGGTGGACATCCGGTTACGCCAAATATTCCGGGTATAGAACATGCGATTATCTCCGATGATATGTTCCTACTCAAAGAGCAACCTAAGCGAGTGGTGATTCTCGGCGGTGGCTACATCGGTGTGGAATTTGCCTGTATTATGCATGGCTTGGGTTCTGAGGTAACCCAGATTATTCGCAAGGAAAAGATTTTGCGGGGGTTTGATGACGATATTCGGACTCAAATCCAGGAGGGAATGCAGCAACACGGTGTCCGGATTTTAGAGGGTAGCGTACCGACGGCGATTGAAAAGACAGGAGATGAATTAAAGGTTACGGTTTGCGGGAAGCATGAGGAAACCGTAATTGGAGACATCTTTCTCGCCGCCACAGGGCGCAAGCCGAATCTCCAGAATCTAGGGCTGGATAAGGCTGGAGTCGATCTCTGTCAAGATGCGATCGCGGTGGATGAGTATAGCCGTACTTCTCAACCTCATATCTATGCGGTTGGGGATTGCACGGATCGGATTAATTTGACGCCCGTTGCGATTAACGAAGGGCGTGCCTTTGCCGATACAGAATTTGGCGGCAAATCTCGGGTTATGAGTTATGAAAATGTCCCCTCGGCAGTATTTAGTACCCCAGAAGCAGCAACGGTGGGGTTAACCGAAGCCCAAGCGAGGGAAAAGCATGGCGATGGGGTAAAAGTCTATCGCGCCCGTTTCCGCCCCTTGTACCACACTCTCACTGGTCGAGAGGAACGGGTTATGGTGAAGTTAGTGGTTGACGAAACCACAGATAAAGTGCTAGGAGCGCACATGGTTGGAGCATCAGCGGCTGAGATTATTCAGGGCGTTGCGATCGCTGTGAAAATGGGAGCGAAAAAAGCCGATTTTGATGCTACCGTTGGTATTCATCCCTCGACCTCTGAGGAGTTTGTTACCTTGCGGTGAGTGAACCATGAACCATGAACCATGAACCATAAATCATGAACGATGGGCGTCTAATTACTACCATTTTCCTGATGCTACTCTCACCTGTGGCTACAGTTAACGTCAACGCTGTAGCCACAGCAGCAACCCATCTCCTGAAAGATGCAGATACAGTACGGCAATTGCTAGAAACCAATAGCTGTATGGGGTGTGATTTACGAGAGGTAAATTTAGAAGACGCTAAACTCAAAGGAGCCAACCTGCGAGGTGCTAATCTCCGGTTGGCTCAATTAAGTAGGGTTGAACTCAGCCGTGCTGACTTGGTCAATGCTATTCTCAGGAATGCCGACTTGATGGAGGCTTCTCTGGTGGATACCAACCTTAGTAATGCGGACTTGAGAGATACAAACCTAATCAATAGTTTTCTCACCCGCGCCAATTTGAGCAACGCTCTATTAGAAAATGCCAATCTCACCAATGCTTATCTCAAAGGCGCAAACTTAGAGGGCGCAAATTTACAGGGGGCTAACCTAGACGGGGCTGACTGGCGAGATGCTATTTTATGCCAGACGACGCTAGCAGATGGTACGGTATCAAATCGAGATTGTTGATTCGTCATTCGTCATTTGTCATTCGTCATTTGTCATTCGTCATTTGTCATTTGTCATTTGTCAGGAATAACAGGGAACAGGGAACAGGGAACAGGGAACAGGGAACAGGGAACAGGGAACAGGGAATAGGCAATAGGCAATAGGCAATAGGCAATAGGCAATAGGCAATAGGCAATAGGCAATAGGCAATGGGCTATAAAAATTTTGTCTCCCATCTCCCTCATCTTCCCCATCTCCCTCATCTCCCCCAGCTCCCTCATCTTCCCCATCTCCCTCATCTTCCCCATCTCCCCCCTCTCCCTCATCTCCCTCACCTCCCCCCTCGGCCCCACCTCCCACCGCTCCCCCCGCTCCCACCTCTCCCCCATCTCCCTCATCCTCCCCAACTCCCACATCTCCCACATCTCCCCCAGCGCCCCCATCTCCCCCAGCTCCCCCATCTCCCTCATCTCCCCCATCTCCCTCATCTTCCCCATCTCCCTCATTGCCTAAAACAATTCTGGACGTACTTCAACAGATGGATTATTATCCGTCACCACACAATTGGGAGCCGCTACTGTGCCATCAGGAAGCGTGGTTCGACATAACTGCGCTCCCTGCAAATTGACACCTGTTGCTCCCCGAAGATCCGTTTCAATGAGTTTTGCGCCTGTCAAGTTCGCGCCGCTTAAATCAGCTTCACTGAGATTTGCCCCATTGAAATTGACATTGGTTAAGTCCGCTAATGTCAAATTGGCTCGAACAAGATTTGTATTGCTTAAATCAGCACCTGTCATTCTCGCCGAGCTAAAATTTCCCAAACTCAGAGTTGATCCACTCAAATTTGCCCCGTATAAAATGACATAAGAGGCAAACGTACCATCTAAGCTAGCACCAACGATTTGAGCGCCACTCAAATTGGTATCGTACAACCGAGCGCCGCGAAAATTAGCATTAGCTAAAATGGCACGAGTCAAGTTAGCATAATCGAGCTTGGCATTGCTCAGATTGGCTCCTGTGAGATTGGCGGGGATTTCTGTGACAATTGCCCGATTCACCGATGTTTTAGGACTAAAGTTGGCAGCGCTGAGATCAACGCCTCCTAAATTAGCTCCTCTGAGATCAGCCGATCGCAAATCACAACCGACTAAACTTGGTCGATTTTGCCTCGGCAAAACATACGCTTGTTCGAGACGCCTGTCGTATTCAGTTCTTTCACTCAAATTGGCACCGGGAGCTTGTCTAGCTCGCTGACATTGTTGTTGAAAGTCTTGCTCAAAGTCGTCTCGAAACTGGGCGTTAGCTGGTAGTGTCGAAACACCCAAACCCAGGGCTAGGTAAAATCCTAGGATTTGGATTATTGACCGAAACAGGGGATGTTTATTCACGACTCTTCAGTCACTACTAACGTTTAATTTTAGTGAATCATAATACGACTCAGATTATCATAGTATGTAGCTCTCTAGGGGCGAGTTTTACTATCAAATGATAGATGATATTGAGTCTTTGTTATTTTAAAGTAGAAGTGATAACCACCACAAGGTATAAAAAATAACTGCAATATGACAGCACAGCGAAAAAATAGTTCATTTACAGACTACATCAGTGACGCGATCGCAACAACCACTCAAGTCGCCACGTTTGCCACTCAGTTGGCGACTAAAGCCACGCAATCGGCGGCTGATACCATTACCAGCACAAGCAAAGCTGTAGGAGAAGCTGTTCGCCCTGCGGCTGTGCGATTCGTAGAACCAGGAACGGAAACGGTGGGCAAAATCTTGACACCCATTGCAGAACACCCACTGACTAAGTATGCTGCCAAAGTACCAGGGATTAACTTGCTCTTTGCTGCATTGGGTCAAGTGGATTTGGAGCAAGCTCAAAAAGACGTAGACAAGCTGCGACAGGAGTACCCGTTTGACACATCCGAACAGCTTGCTCACCGGATTATGGTGGATACAGCAATCCAAGGAGGTAGGTTGGGATTAATCACCAACTTTATCCCCCCTTTAGCGCTGGCTTTATTTGGGATTGAGCTAGCGGCGGTTACAGCACTCCAAGCACAGATGGTTTATCGCATTGCGGCGGCTTATGGATTTTCGCTAAAAGAGCCAACGCGACGCGGTGAAGTTCTGGCAATTTTTGGCTTATCTGTAGGGGGTTCCGGAGTTCTTAAAGGGGGTTTGAGTTTTGTCGAAATTCTTCCAGTCATTGGTGCAGCGGTGGGAGCTTCTAGTAATGCAGCTCTCATTTATTCCCTCGGATTCGTTGCCAGTCAGTTTTATGAAGAAAAAAGAAGCACCTTAACTCGATATCATGAATAGCAACATTCCGCCAACGCTGCCCCTACAATTGACGTATTCCTTTTTTTATTAGACCGATGCTTTAGTGATCGCTATCACTAAAAAGTCCGCTTTTACCACACAGTAGCGGAAATTTAGATCACAACAATTGCCCCTAGAAATTTCTACCCTAGAAGTGAAGCCCACATTTCGATTTAAGTACGTGCTGTCAATCAGAATGTGGGCGGCTGTCAGGGTTTCAGGGGTGCATCTGCTCTTTCATATTCATTTAGGGTCTTTTGTCAGGCAGGGTGCATCTGCTTTCTCTAGTTTCCATCAATCATCAGCAAAATGGGTAGAGTTACGATGAAATCTAACCCGCTGAATATGAAAATTTAGTAAAGTTTTATATTTTCCTACCTGCTCGCCAAAGCCAGTCCGTCTACGGGGACTCGAGTATATTAAACTATACAGACGATCTCACTGAGGCAATTGGTGTTTTGAGAACCCTTTACTTTTTAGTCCCTGGAACTTATGGCAAGTTTGCTTGCGGCGGTCTTTGGGCGGAGTTGAAAACCCTGAGTCTGGCAAAGCAGGTTTGCTCTGCGGAGGTGGTCACCTATCGTCAACGGGAAAAGAATACGCTGTTCCTGGATGATTTGCTCAAAAAAAAGGATTTAAATAATGTTATTTTTGTGGTCAGTTGGGGATTTGATAGTCCCAAACTTGTAGCAAAGTTAAAGTTACATCCAGTTATTTACCATGCCCATAGTGCTGGGTATCGATTTCAACTTCCAGCGCGTATCCCTATTATTACCGTTAGTCGCAATACTATGGGATATTGGGGACAGCGATCGCCTAATTCTTTAATTTATTATTTACCTAATCATATTTCGGAAGAATTCCAGAACTTCAATCGAGAACGGGATATTGATGTGTTAGTGCAGGCGCGGAAATCATCTGAGTATTTACTTCAGGACTTGATACCAGAGTTACAGAAGCATTGTCGCGTTAAAGTTATTGATTCCTACGTCGAGGATTTAGTGGGACTCTTCAATCGGGCTAAAGTTTATTTGTATGATTCGGCTGAGTATTGGGCGCAACAGGGGGTAAGTGAAGGCTTTGGGCTGCAACCCATGGAAGCCCTTGCTTGTGGCTGTCAGGTTTTTTCGAGTGTGAACGGGGGATTATCGGATTATTTAGATCCGGGGTTTAATTGCTATAAAATTGCAGTATATTCTCAAGAGTATGATATTAAACGCATTCTCAGAGTTATAGAAAATCCGTCAATCAAGCCTTTAGATGAACATTTTTTGGCGGAATATCGGTATAAAAATATTATCCATCGCCTGAAGATAATTTTAGCGGATGTCAACGACTTTTTTGATTTAAGCCAAAATAAACCGGGTAGTATTCCCCGTTTAACAAAGATACGGTTAGCTAAATTAAGGCTCCAGAGTTTTTTTGATAAGCTGCGACAAAAATATATCCTTAAAAAATAATTTTTTTTCAACCGATGGCAGCCAATAAGTAGGGGCTGCTGAATAAGTGTTGTGGTGAGGGGGAGCTGGGGAAGCTGGGGAAGCTGGGGGAGCTGGGGGAGCAAGGGTACATTTTCCCTGAGCAAGGTGATGCCATACTTATGAAGGATGCTACCCCATTTCCTTGCACT
>NZ_JAVJQP010000083.1:0-41019 GCF_040218875.1 Coleofasciculus sp. D1-CHI-01 | reverse complement strand
AGATCGTCTACTCGTTCTGAGATGGTTGGTTTCATTCATTGCCTCCTAGTAGTCTGTTTAATCGTGCAATTGCTCACTCAGACTACTGTGTGGCTGCTCATTTGGCTACTGAGTTACCAAAATGAGCGAACGGTGAGTTATGAGTTGGTCATGGCTGACGTAGATAAAACCAGTGGTCGTAAATCGGCTCGGTCTGGTATTGGATTCTCTCCAGTTATGGTAGGACAACGACAGATGCTCAACTGGCTATCTAAGTTAGCTCCTGTTGTTACCCACAAGGGGTGGCAACGGGATGGTAACGGAACCAGTCAGCTTAGACAATGGCTAGGATTAGCTAAGGACAAAAAGAACAAAGCTAATCAAACTCCAGCAACTCACGCTGTTGACGGTGTAACCTTAGCCGCGTTTGAGTTTACCCGATGGCAGGAATGGCACTCTGATAATGCCAAACATGGCGACTGGAGTGGTTATGTTCAAATCACACCTGCACCATTTGCGGTAATCCGTAGACCGCCAATTAGCCGTAGACAGTTACATTTATGTGTCCCTTCTAAAGGAGGTAAGCGGCGCAAGTATGGCGGCACAGTTACCCGGAAGGTGTTTAGCAAAGGTGACAAAGTTATAGCCGAAAAAGCTGGGAAGACTTACGTCGGTTGGTGTTCTGGAGACACCGAGAGACAAGTTTCGGTCAGTGACGCCAACTGGAAACGGTTGGGACAGTTCACTGCATCCAAAGTCCAATTGTTGCAGCGAAGCACGGGGTTAATCGTCGTGCCTTCAACTGGATTGTCAAATCTCCCCTTATTGAAAGGGTCGATTTGACCTCTATCCCTCTCCACCCTCCTGAGCCTGCGAAGGATCTGCTGAGGGTGGAGTCTCACGCGAAATACGATGAAATAGTGTTTACTCAGGAGTATCGCGATCGCACCCCATCCCATCGATATCGAGTTGTTCGCCTGTGGGAACAAGATCCAGCGCCATTCCTCGCCAATCCGGGACTATTACCCTTAGCCAGTTTGACCCAAACCGACACCCCTCAAGGCTTACTCGCACAAGTGGCGGAACAAACCGCTACAATTCCTGACAGGGAACAGCGACAAACTCTGGCGGGTTTTGCGGAGATTTTAGCTGGATTGCGGTTTGAAAAAGCTTTAATACGTCGGTTTTTTCGGGAGGACATCATGCGCGAGTCGGTTATCTATCAAGATATCTTGCAACAAGGAAGACAACAGGAAGCCCTTTCATTAGTCATGCGCCAACTCAATCGGCGGCTAGGAGAGGTTAACCCAGGCGCAATTGAGCGGGTTCGGGCGTTATCCATCGAGGAATTGGAGGAGTTGGGGGTAGCGCTATTGGATTTTTCCGAAGTTGCGGATTTAATGGCTTGGTTTGACCGACAAAAGATGCGAGACGTGGAAATCGCTTTGATTCTCCGCCAGCTAACCCGACGGCTGGGTGACGTTGACCCCTCACTGCGCGATCGCATTCACAGGTTATCAACAGAACAGTTGGAAGCGTTGGGAATTGCACTATTGGATTTTTCCCAAGTTGCTGATTTAGTGGCTTGGTTGGAGGAGCAACAGGTGAGCGATTCGTAAGCCTTTATCACCCCCTGCAAGAGGAGGCGATTGAAATCGCTGCTACACAAACAAAGTCCGCGCAGGCGGACTTTGTTATAACGTAGGTAGCGTTCCCCGGATTTGGTATGGAAATAAGCTGTTCGGCATTTAAACCTTAATATCAATAATGGCGAAATTCTTGCAGTGCGTTAAGCGAAGCCATGCCGCAGGCTTTGCATCTTGCTCGCTACTAATACCCAATTTAAATGTATGACAGCTTATATCGCCTGAACCCAGTTAAATTTTAGGACAAGTCAACTATTTTCCCTCTGGAAATTGTCGCTCTCGCACATCATGACTATAGTCTTGCACCGCCTGAGTAATCACTTGCCGCAAATTCGCATATAATTTGGCAAAGGGTGGCTGACGTTCCGAAAGTCCGAGTAAATCGGCGGTAACTAATACTTGTCCATCGCAATCGACTCCAGCACCAATCCCAATAGTGGGAATGGTTAAGGTTTGTGTAATCTTTCTAGCCAAGTCCGCCGGAATATGCTCTAAAACTAGGGCAAAAACACCCGCTTGCTCAAGCGCGATCGCTTCGGCTAAAATCCGCTCCGCTGCTGCTTCTGTTTTCCCTTGCTGACGATAACCGAGAAGATGTACCGACTGCGGTGTCAACCCGACATGACCCATCACCGGAATTCCCGCCGCCGTTAAGTGGGCTACCGTTTGGGCTATGGCTGGATGTCCGCCTTCTAATTTTACCGCCTGCGCCCCGGTTTCCTTCAATACCCGACCCGCCGAGTGCATCGCTTGTTGTAAACTTTCCTGATAACTTAAAAAGGGTAAATCGCACACCACGAATGCTTGTTTTACACCCCGACGCACGGCTTTAGCATGGTGCAGCATCTCATCTAAGGTCACAGGTAATGTCGTCTCATACCCCAATGTGACCATTCCCAAGGAATCCCCAACCAGAATAATATCCACTCCCGCCGCATCTAATAATTGTGCGATCGCATAATCCCAAGCGGTCAAGACGACCAACGGACGCCCTTGTTGTTTCCATTGTTTCAGTTGCTGGATATTGACCATTGGGGATGGGTGATTGGTGATTAGGGATTAATGACAGGGTAATTAGGGAAAACCTTCGCTTCGCTTGTCGGATATGGTTTGTAGGGGCGGGTTTAGGGATTCATCTTAATTGTTTTGTCAACGTTTCTACAAAACCCGCCCTGACCGATGTGTAGGGGTGGGTTTGACGACTAACATTTTTTGCCACCCAGATCTAAAACGTCTCTGGTGGATTCTTCACAAACGCTAAATGGGGTCTGACTTGACCCGTGGATAGGCTAACCCAGGCTAATCCTTCCGTTGTTCCCACCCATAACTTATTCCCTACATCTGGGGACAGGGAAAGAATATAGTCTGAGGGAAGATTCGACAGTTCACCCAATACCGCTCCCGTTTCCGCTCTGATTTTTAATAAGCCACCTTCCGTACCTACCCAAACACTACCATCTAGAGCAAAGCGCACCGCTGTTACACTACGTCCCCGTAATGGTGTCACCGAACGCGGTTCAGCGAAGGGATTATTGGGGTCAATCACCAACAAACTACTAGGAGTTCCCACCCACAGCTTACCATCGGGTCCTGTGGTTAGGGATTGGACAATGGTTCCGGGTAAATTACCAACCCGCCGACTGATAAAAGCGCTGGCGGTATCGATTTGCACTAATCCTTCTAATGTACCCACCCACAGTTGACCGTCTTCATCTAATGTCAAAGCATTGGCGCTAACGCCAGGGAGTTCTTGCACTGTGGTCATTAATAATCCTTGGTCCGGACTAATCATAGCCAAACCGCGATCGCTTCCTACCCAGAGATACCCGCGCCGATCAACTTGTAAGGATAAGACCCGATTGGAGGGTAATGTAAAGTTTTGTGCAGTAACTTCGTTACTCCGAGGATCGACTCGTAACAATCCTTCATACGTTCCCAGCCAAATTCGTCCAACCCGGTCTTGGGCTAAGGCGTCGATGGTGTAGTTAGGTAAATCAACACGGGCTTTCAGGCGTCCAGTGTTCGGCTCAACTCGGGCAAGTCCTGAGTAGGTTCCCACCCAGAGATCACCTGTGTAGTCGGGTTGCAAAGCGGGAACGCGAAAATCCGTGGGTAGGGGTTCGACTTCTCGCCGCAAGCGTTCGGGAGGTAACGGTTCGCCGCCAGGAGGAGGGGGCGCACCTCGGTAGTCGGGGGCTGTTCCTAGTTCGGTTTGAGCTAGGGTCTCTTGTGCCAGTACTGGGTTCGGATCAGTTCCCATCCCGACAGGAGAGATGAGCCTGGTCGGGGACCCCACCAACCCTAGCAGGGTAGCACCAATGAAAAGAGGAATCGGGGCATTCAAAGACGCCATGTTGTCTGAGACTATTTGGATAGTTTTTCTATATATCTATAGTAGTCGGAGTGATGTTTCCTCCTGGGCTATAGAATCTTTACCTCAATACGTCCCAGATTTGTTATTTTGTAACGAAATTTTAATAAAACTTTACATTTTGTTGAGTCATAACCGTACCTTATACAATTCTCAAGAATATTTGAAGTTAAACTTATTGAATTCTTTGGTATATTAACAACGTTGCTGAAAATTTAACTTATCTGGCAAGGAGCTGCACGTCGTGCCGCTTCGTAAACACGCTGTAATTTCTAAATTTGGCGTGAAATGAATCGCCAGAAGGATTCCACCTAAAGCCTTATGGGAAGAGAAGCCCACATCAAGCGATAGTTTGGTGTTGTGGGATTATTACTCTTACCTGATCCGCTGAATAAAAAAATGTCTTGGCTAAGTCAAGTTTTTTGACCCAAAATGGCGGATAATAGGTAATTCAGAAACAAAACACCAAAAAGAGCAGGTTGGGTGTGGGGATGCACCCAATCGGGGCTAAGTTTCAGAGTCATTTTAGCGATTTTAGGGCTTAACTAAGGGCGTAAAATCGTTAATAATGTTTATGGATTTAGCCTGTCGCAACATTCAGTAGTTCCTAAGGAAGGAAAACATGTCTTACGCTAAAACAAAAACTCAGTCAAAGGCTGGGTATGATGCCGGGGTCAAGGATTATAAATTAACGTATTATACTCCGGATTACACTCCTAAAGATACAGATATTCTGGCAGCTTTCCGCATGACTCCGCAGCCAGGAGTTCCCCCGGAAGAAGCGGGTGCGGCGGTAGCAGCAGAGTCTTCCACCGGGACATGGACAACGGTTTGGACAGACTTGTTAACTGACCTCGATCGCTACAAAGGTCGTTGCTATGAAGTCGAGCCAGTTCGTGGCGAAGATAATCAGTATATCTGCTACGTCGCCTACCCCTTGGATCTGTTTGAAGAGGGTTCTGTAACCAACATGCTGACCTCCATCGTGGGGAACGTGTTTGGATTTAAAGCCCTGAAAGCCCTGCGTCTAGAAGATATGCGGATTCCCGTCGCTTATCTGAAGACGTTCCAAGGACCGCCTCACGGTATCGTGGTTGAACGCGATAAGTTGAACAAGTATGGGCGTCCTCTGTTGGGTTGTACGATTAAGCCGAAGTTAGGTTTGTCGGCGAAGAACTATGGTCGTGCCGTTTATGAGTGTCTGCGCGGTGGTCTAGACTTCACCAAAGACGACGAAAACATTAACTCCCAGCCCTTCATGCGCTGGCGCGATCGCTTCCTGTTTGTGCAAGAAGCAATTGAAAAAGCCCAAGCAGAAACCGGTGAAGTTAAAGGTCACTACCTGAATGTCACCGCCCCCACCTGTGAACAAATGATGGAGCGGGCTGAGTTCGCCAAAGAACTGGGTACGCCGATCGTCATGCATGATTACTTGACGGGTGGCTTCACCGCGAACACCACCTTGTCAAAATGGTGCCGTAGCAATGGTCTGCTGCTGCACATCCACCGGGCGATGCACGCGGTAATTGACCGTCAGAAGGTTCACGGAATCCACTTCCGGGTGCTGGCGAAGTGCTTGCGGATGTCCGGTGGTGACCACCTGCATTCTGGTACTGTGGTCGGTAAGCTTGAAGGTGAAAAAGGCATCACCATGGGCTTTGTTGACCTGATGCGGGAAGATCACATCGAGCGCGATCGCGAACGCGGTATTTACTTCACCCAAGACTGGGCATCTATGCCCGGTGTCATGCCCGTCGCTTCTGGTGGTATCCACGTTTGGCACATGCCAGCACTGGTGGAAATCTTTGGCGATGATTCCTGCCTGCAATTCGGTGGTGGTACCCTGGGTCACCCATGGGGCAATGCTCCCGGTGCAACGGCTAACCGTGTCGCCTTAGAAGCCTGCATTCAAGCCCGTAATGAAGGACGCAACCTGATGCGTGAAGGTGGCGATGTTATCCGCGAAGCGGCTAAATGGAGTCCTGAATTAGCCGCCGCTTGCGAACTTTGGAAGGAAATCAAGTTCGAGTATGAAGCGGTTGATACCGTCTGATTCTGTATGAAGTGTGAAGTATGAAGTGTGTAACTTCATACTTCATTATTGATACTTCATCGGATTAGAGGGCTGGGATCAAACTATGGATCTAAAACGAGTTGCCAAAGATACAGCCAAAGTGCTTACCAATTACATGACCTACCAAGCACTGCGGACTGTCCTGGATCAATTGGGTGAAACTGACCCGCCCCAGGCGCTGTGGCTGCATTCTTTTTCGGCAAACCAAGGAGTTCAAGATGGAGATGCCTATCTCCAAGCACTTCTGGTGGAAAAACAAGAACTGGCGTTTCGGATCATGACTGTACGACAGCATCTGGCTGAGGAAGTGGCAGACTTCTTGCCAGAAATGGTTCGCACCAGTATTCAGCAGTCGAATATGGAATATCGACGCCAGTATCTTGAGCGAATGACACAACTCAGTATCTCTGAATACCCAGCCTCACCCGAACAGCCAACTGATTCGGATACCTAGTTCTCAATTAAACCGGGTACTTTTGTCACCTGCTGGCATACCCGTACTTCACTAAAACAACCATCACAGAATTACCCATGCAAACTTTACCAAAAGAGCGTCGTTACGAAACTCTGTCTTATTTGCCGCCTCTGAGCGATCAGCAAATTGTCCGCCAAATTGAGTACATTTTGGAACAGGGTTATATTCCCGCGATCGAATTTAGCGAAACCTCTGAACCGACACAGCACTACTGGACAATGTGGAAACTTCCTCTGTTCAACGCCACTTCGCCTAAAGAAGTTATGGCTGAGGTGGATGCTTGTCGGTCTGACTATCGCGACAACTATATCCGCGTTGTGGGTTTTGACAACATTAAGCAGTGCCAAGTTTTGAGCTTTATTATCTATAAGCCCGGTGAAAGTGGTCGTAGCCGAGGTTACTACTAAGTGGCAAAGGCTTAAAATCTGCTGAGATAGGAAGGAGAGGTTTGATCACCTCTCTTTTTTTAGAAGGTAGAGGACAGAAGGCTATAGTCAAATTCATCTTGTTGGATTTTTGTATCCTCAAGCGCCATGGCGCCTCTCTCCACTCTTGTAGGTTACTGTTTTCTTGAGCTAAGCTGCGACAAAAGGGCAAGTGAAGAGGTTAGCAGTCAATGGCAAATGAAGAACATGCGGCTTTGCTCAAACAAGGCGTAGAAACCTGGAATCAGTGGCGGGAAGAGAATCCACAACTCGTACCCGATTTGAGTCAGTCAAAGCTAAGTAGAGCTAATCTCAATGAAGCAAACTTGAGTGGGGTGAACCTTGAGAATGCTGATTTGAGGATGGCAAATCTCAGTGATGCAGATCTGCAGGGTGCGGATCTCAGTAGCGCCGATCTCCGGGGGGCTAACCTGAGAGGGGTTAACCTAAATCTAGCTAACCTGATGGGTACGAATTTAAACGGAGCTTATTTAACCTTAGTCAACTTTATTGATGCTAATCTTACGGCGGTTAACCTGAGTGAAGCGAATCTGAGAATTGCTAACCTCAGTGGGGCTAATTTAAGTGAAGCGAATCTGAGGATGGCTAACCTCAGTGGTGCTAATTTGAGTGAAGCGAATCTGCAAGTGGCAAATTTAAGTGAAGCGAATCTGCGGATGGCTAACCTCAGTGAAGCCAATTTAGAAAAAACCCAAGTCTTATCGGCAAACTTTAACAAAGCGATCTTAACGGGAACCTGTTTGCAGGACTGGCAAATCAACAGCGCCACCAACTTGGACGAAGTAATTTGTGATTATATTTACTTGCAAACGGGTCAACGAAAACGTCATCCCAATCAGGGAAGTTTTGCTCCGGGAGAGTTTACTCAGTTATGGCATCAGCATCTTAACACTGTTCAAGTCAAAGTTAGTCCAGATGTTGCTCCAGTTCAAGCTTCTCCAACCCCAAACCCGAATGTATCCGCTAGTACACCAGAGGTAAAAGTTGAAATCCAACAGCCCCACCAACCGCCTGTCAATTACACCGCAACGACTGGCGCACCGCCGATTAAAGTAGACATTCAACCGCCCGTTTATGATACCGTAACACCTAGCGTTTCTCAGGGAACAGACCCAAGTCCCCCGTCGCCTTCCCAAAGTGACAGCCCGACTATCCCACCGAATCTACAACAGGCGGTATCGGAAGTTCACCGAATTCTAGAACAACTGGATCAGAATCTTTCCCAACCTAAATGGACAGAAGTCGCCGCAGAAATTCAGCAACTTTTGCAGGAATTGAGCCAAACTTGCCCGACAAGTACACCATTAGAAAAAGTGATTGCTGTCGCCGCCGCGATTAAACAGATTGAGAGTAATCGTCCGCTAAAATCCAGGGTGATAGAAGCGGTACAAAGCGCCGGAATTACCAGACTGCAAGAGTACATTGAGCATCCTCTGAGCAGAATTTTACTGCCTGCGATCGCAGAATGGAAATAAGCGGTGAGGTGAGGGGAAGATGGGGGAGATGGGGGAGATGCTGCTTTTAGGCTTATAGCAGTACCATTCTGTACTGTTCCCTGTTCCCTCTTGGGATCAACTGATGTCCTTTCCGTACCTCGTAGTGCTATATCTATCAAAACTATGGCGATAGAATAATCACCGAAAATGTACCATTGCTTCCCCTGCTTCCCCTGCTCCCTCTGCTTCCCCTGCTCCCCCTGCTTCCCCTGCTCCCCCTGCTCCCCCTGCTCCCCCTGCTCCCCCTGCTCCCCCTGCTCCCCCTGCGCCCCCTGCTACCCCGACTCCCTACCCCCACCACCAGACTCCCTGAAGCAACCCCTAACTATGCCATTCCCGCCGCCTCCTTTGCTGATTCCTTCGCCATCTCCATGAAAATCTTTTGAGCGCATTGCTCTTTCGCATCCTCCGGTTGACGTTGGATATAACGCCCATCAGGTTGTAATTCCCAAGCTTGGCGATTATCTGCCATCATAATGGCTAAGATTTCTTGCAAATCTTTGATAATCTCTGGATCTTCTATCGGTGTAATCGCCTCAACTCGTCGATCTAAGTTGCGACGCATCCAGTCAGCGCTGCCAATATAAACTTCTTCATCACCCTGATTATAGAAGTAATAAATCCGCGAATGTTCTAAAAAGCGACCGACAATACTAATTACGCGAATATTATCGCTAACGCCTACGACACCAGGACGCAAACAGCAAATTCCCCGGATAATTAAATCAATTTGTACGCCGGCTTGGGAGGCTTCGTAGAGGGTAGCGATAATCTTCGGATCGACTAAAGAATTCATTTTGGCAACAATGCGCCCTGTGTTTCCCTGGCGACAATGCTCGATTTCCCGCTGAATCATCGTCGTCATGCGATCGCGTAAATTTACCGGGGCGACTAATAACTTGCGATAGGAGCGCTGGCGGGAGTATCCAGTCAGGAAATTAAATAAATCGGTTAAATCTGCCCCTAAATCCTCACGACAACTAATAAGTCCTATATCGGTGTAAATTCGGGCTGTTTTGGGGTTATAGTTTCCCGTGCCAATGTGAACATAGCGGCGAATCCTCTTCTCGTCTTGACGCACCACCAGTACGATTTTGGTATGGGTTTTTAACTTAATAATCCCATAAACTACATGAACCCCAGCTTGTTCTAACTTACGCGCCCAGAGAATATTATTCTCTTCATCAAAACGGGCTTTCAATTCCACCAAAACTGCCACCTGCTTGCCATTTTCAGCCGCTTTAATCAAAGCGTTGACAATTGGGGAATCGCCAGAGGTGCGATAAAGTGTCATTTTAATCGCCAGTACGTTTGGGTCATCCGCCGCCTGGGTAATAAATCGCTGTACTGTACCGCTAAAGGAATGGTAGGGATGGTGGACAAATAAATCCCGTTGGCGAATAATACTAAAGAAGTCCTCGCCATCGTCTTCTCCAGAAAGCGATCGCAACTCGACGGGCATGACAGGTGTCCAGGGTGTGTCTTTGAGTTCCGGTAGGGGTAATCCCATAAACGACATCAAATCCCCTAGTCCCAATAAACCGTCTATTTCGTAGACATCACTGTCCTGGAGTCCCATCTCCCGCATCAGCGTTTCCCGTAAGGTTTCGGGTACAGTCGCGTGAATTTCCATGCGGACGGCTGAACCCCCTAAGCGTCGTTTCCGCAGTCCCTCTTCAATTGCCAGGAGTAGGTCATCTGCTTCATCTTCCTCGACGGCTAAGTCGGCATTGCGAGTAATCCGAAACGGATGATATTCTTGGATATTCATCCCTGGAAACAGGAACTCTAAATTATGGGCAATCACCTGTTCTAAGGGAACGCCCATCCAGAGAGCAGGTTTTCCCTTTTGCCGTTCTCGCAACGGTTCGGGAAGGGCGACAAATCGAGGTAAGACTTTAGGAACTTTCACCCGAGCAAAAAATTCCTCGCCCTGCTCAGGATCTTTGACCACCACCGCTAGATTCAGACTCAGGTTGGAAATATAGGGGAACGGGTGGCTAGGGTCAACCGCTAGCGGCGTCAGAACCGGAAAAATTTGCTCCTCAAAGTAGTTTTGCAAATAGGTCCGCTGTTCGGAGTTCAAATCCATGTACTCCAGCAGGTAGATCCCCTGTTTTGCCAATAATGGTCGCAGGATTTGTTCAAAATGTTCATGTTGTTCCTTGACCATGGGGAGTAACCGCTGATTAATCCCATCCAATTGATCGCTAGGTGTGCGACCATCAGCAGTTAAGGATGTCACCCCCGCCTCCACCTGCTGCTTCAAACCCGCCACCCGAACCATAAAGAATTCATCCAGGTTTGAACTAAAGATCGCCAGAAACTTCAAGCGTTCCAGCAGTGGGGTTCGGGAATCGAGGGCTTCATGCAAGACGCGATCGTTAAATTCCAACCAACTGAGTTCCCGGTTGAAGTAGTATTTAGGGTCTCTCAGACTAACCTCGGTCGTTGTCTTCGATTTCTTAGCCATGATTATTAGGGAAACGGCGCACCATCCGTTCGCTTTTTCTGGCGCGGGTAGGATGTCAGTATAAATACTATCAGCTTATCGACTCCAAGCCTCACGGACGTTCGGCGAGCGCTCAGTCGAGTCGTCGAATCTCTGATTGACCGACCAGATGAATCGCCAGGACGTAGTGTGAGCATCTTGCTCACTACATTGAACATCTTGCTCACTACATTGAACATCTTGCTCACTACTAATACCCAATTTAAAGGCATGACAGCTGATCAATCTCACAAATTACCATAATATTCGATGAATAGTGGTCAGTCTTGTAGTGGATAACTTGGAGTCCAGCCTGTTCTATTTCTCGCACCAGTTCAGAAATTTCAAACTTATGCTGTCTCCAAATCGTAATTTCTTCTCCTTCAGCAATTTCAAGACATTTATCCTCTCCCATTAACCTAAAATTTATCCGATAGTTCTGACAAAATTCAATCGTCGCCACAATACTATCAGTTTTATGATCATACTTTCGCACCAGTTCACAATCTTCAGATTGAATCCCAAGTGCAGTTTTCACCCAAGCATAAACTTGATCCACATGATACTTTAATCCTCCTCTTACTGTTCCATCCCATTGAGAGTTAGAACCAATTTCGTTGGTGAAGACGAGGACATCGTGCTTTCCCATGCTATCTCGAAAATTTTGCAGGGCTGCGGTTCTATTGTGATGATTGCCCATGGTTACGCCTAAATGTAAAATAATTTGGGCAGTGTCGTCAGTTTTTAGGTTAACCTGATGGTTTAACAAAGTTTGGGATAATGAATGACTTTCGATGTCAATTAGGTCGCTGATAAACTCGATATTAGGAAACCATTTTTTTATATTTTTCTGGGATAGTTTGAGTAAGTCGTCGCTAATATCTAAAGCGATATATCGAGTGATTTTGCCCAAGCGATGCAGCCGACGGATAAATTGTTTAACAGGATAAGAATTACCCGCGCCGACATCGATAAGATTAACGGTGTTGACGGCTTTAATTTGGCGGGTGATGATTTCAAAGTTATTGTTTAACAGGTCAATTTCCCGATTAACGGGTCGATACCAGCGCGGACGCAGATAGTTGAGATAAAATTTATCCCAGATGTTTGCGCCTTGACCTTTGTAGGAATATTTGAGGCTAATTTCGCGTCGGGTGGCTAAGGTTTGAATAATATCTAAAATTTCGGCGTTTGAGAATATTGAGTAAAATTCAGCACTTGGCTGGGTGGTGTGACAGATTGGAGTTGACTGAGATTTAGACATTGATATTTCCCTGGTTCGTAGTAAGCACTTTAGTGCATCAACGTTACATCTTGCACCATTAAATAGCAAGCAAAATTTCAACAATACGTAGGGTGCGTTAGCGTTCGCGCAGCGTTCCCGAAGGGTAGCGTAACGCACCATTATAGCGCTACGCTACAAACTTATTCAATTTGGGGTTGGAGGTGGTGAGGCAAAGGTTTATGGCGCTAAAGCGCAACTACAAGCGCAACTACAAACTAAATTCGCTGGTGGATTTCTTCCAGGAGTTGCTGCGCGGCGGCTTGCAGTTTACCACGGTGCGATCGCGTCTTCATATTTACCCCAATCCTGATAGATTCTACCCAATTGATAGTAAGCTAAAGCGATTCTGGGTTGGTCATCTAACTGCTGGCGAATGGCTAAATCCTTTTGTTCACACTCTATGGCTTTCTCATATTGTCCCCAGGCGCGATAGCAATCAGCTAGCCTGTACCACTGATTAGCCACATTCTTCTGTTTGTCTAATTGCTCATAGAGTTCACGGCTTTGTTGGTGATGTGCGATCGCCTCTTCATATTTGCCCCAATCCTGATAGATTCTACCCAATTGATAGTAGGCTAAAGCGATACGGGGTTGGTCATCTAGCTGCTGGCGAATCGCTAAATCCTTTTGTTCACACTCTATCGCTTTCTCATATTGTCCCCAGTTTCGATAGCAATTCGCTAGCCAGTACCACTGATTAGCCACATCCTGCTGTTTATCTAATTGGTCATAGAGTTCAAGGCTTTGTTGGTGATGTGCGATCGCCTCTTCATATTTGCCCCAATCCTGATATATTCTACCCAACTGATTGTACGCATTAGCGATATCTGATGGGTCATCTAGCTGCTGGCGAATGGCTAAATCCTTTTGTTCACACTCTATCGCTTGCTCATAATGTCCCCAGTCTCGATAGCAATCTGCTAACCCGTACCACACTGAAGCCACATTATCTTGTTTGTCTAATTGCTCATTGAGTTCAAGGCTTTGTTGGTAATGTGCGATCGCGTCTTCATATTGTCCCCAATCCTGATAGATTCTACCCAACTGATAGTAGGCTAAAGCGATACGGGGTTGGTCATCTAGCTGCTGGCGAATCGCTAAATCCTTTTGTTCACACTCTATGGCTTTTTCATACTGTCCCCAGTCTCGATAGCAATCTGCTAGGTTGTACCACTGATTAGCCACATTCTGCTGTTTGTCTAATTGCTCATAGAGTTCAAGGCTTTGTTGGTGATGTGCGATCGCCTCCTCATATTTGTACCAATCCTGATAGATTCTACCCAATTTATAGTAGGATAAAGCGATATCTGATGGGTTATCTAGCTGCTGGCAAATGGCTAAACACTTTTGTTCACACTCTATCGCTTTCTCATACTGTCCCCAGTCTCGATAGCAAACAGCTAACCAGTCCCACTGATTAGCGACATACTGATGTTTTCCTAATTGCTCATTAAGTTTTAAGCTTTGTTGGTAATGTGCGATCGCCTCTTTATATTTGCCCCAATTATGATAGAGCCAACCAAGTTCATAATAGACATTCGCGACATTGGTTTTGTCATTGAGCTGTTGGCTAAGTGCTAAACAATTTTGTTGACACTCAATTGCTTTTTCATACTGTCCCCAGTCTTGATAGCAATCAGCTAACCAGTACCACTGGCTAATGACATCCTGCTGTTTTCCTAATTGTTCATAGATCTCAAGGCTTTGTTGGTAGTAATCTATTGCTTGTTCATATTTTTGCCAATCTTGATAGGTTCTTCCGATGTGATAAAGACCGAGTGATTCATCTCTTAATTTATCAGCCTCTCTTACCTTCGTCAACATTCGCTCAAAGCAGTCAATTGCCAGTTCATAATTTTTATTTAATTGATAACAAACGCCCAAATCCATCCAGAACATTGACAATGCTATTGACTCAATATCTTGACCTAACTTTTCTAAGCAAGCTTGATAACAATCAATCGCTTGGTCAAATTTATTCACTTCCTGATAAGCCGCAGCCAGTGACCAATCAATATAAACCTGAATCCCACTGTTATTTTGCCCCGTTATCTCTTCTAAAAGAGGAATCGCTTTCTCATAATCATCACTTCGCAGGTAAGACATCGCGGTGATAAAGGTTAATCCCATTGACACACCACTCTGATTCTGTCGCGTTACCTCCAACGCTGGAGTCATTTCTTTCCCTAATTCCTCCACTAAATCCTTAATTGAACAAAATAGAGGAACACACCCTAGCGAATGGAATTCGCGGCTATAAAAACCAAGTCCGCCTGCGCGAACTTGGGGAGAATCAACGATTTGAAAACCTGCGTAGGCAGGTTTTGTTTGTGTAGCTGCGGTTTCAACCGCCCGATTAGTAATCTGATTAACAATCTCCGTCACACAATCCACCAATCCCGCCCCCGACTCACCACAAGCCACATATAAAATAGCTGACAGTGCTTTCACTCCTCGTTCCGCTATTTCTTGCGCCTCCTCAACCGCTTGGCGCAAATAACGGATTACTTCCCCTTTCTGATTAAATCGTTCAATTTGTCGCAGCAATCTCAATATCTGTTTAATCGTTTCATTGTCAAACTCCTCATCCAATCCCAAATAAGTCACGCCTAACTTCTCAATCACCTTTGACCGAATCCGGCTATTCACCTCAACTTCAGCCACAACCTGACCCGCAAATAGCAATTCCTTCAATATCGAGTCAGATTCACGCCAGGAAATTGTCCCATCTTCCGCCAAAACTGACCACTGTAAAATAGTCTCACTCGATGAATTATTTTTAACCTGAATCTCTCCTTCTCCCAGAACAGGTTGATAGTCCTCCAACCCCTTAAACAACCGTTCCAGTAACCGATTCACCCGCTTAGGACTATGAATTCCCAAATACCCCAACGCTAATAAAATCGGTTCTTGCCAACGCGCCTCATCCTGATGTTTCTGGATAATCTCCAGAATCTCACTCACCTCATTATCGGCAATATACCGCGCCACAAAATACTCCTCAAAGGTTAAATGCATAAACCCATAAACATTGGGCGCACGTTCCACAAATAACCCCGTGGTTTCCCGTACCCGCCGCAAAAATTCCTGGACGGCTTTTTTCACACTATCGGCTTCCGCATCTTCATCATTTAACTCTGCCAATTTTTCCCCTAACTGCGCTTCCGCTTCTGCTTGGGTAATTAACCCCGATGGTTTCTCCTCATGCATCCAATACGCCAGAGGTGCTAAAAGTTCGATTACCTCACTTTCCCGCAACATCACCTGCGGCGCATTGGGTAAATTTTTACTCAATTGCCAATCTTCTATCAACGTCTTCACCGCCAACGCATACAGTTCCACCCGCCGATTCGGGAGGCGCGACCCATTGCGATGAATTAATGCCAAAATCGTTAATAATAGGGGATTTCCGGTGAGGCGTTTGACCCCTTCATTTCCTTGAATTGCCTCTAACAGTTCCTCAGCTTCTTTCTGTGCGTCTCGTCGCCAAACCTCCTCCGTTTCATCGGGTTTCTGTGCCTTCTCAATCGCCAAACACCAGCGACGCAGGAATCGCTCCACCTGCTCAAATTCCATCTGAGTAATGGTAAACTGGGTAAAGCGACTGCCTAATTTCACATCCTGATAGCCAGCAATCCGGCTGGTAATCACATATTTGTTATCGGGATAATCAGTAACAAACGCCTCAATTTGTTTAACAATCTGCTGACGGCTAGTCTGATTAAACACCTCATCCAAACCATCCAGCAACACCAAACATTCACCCTGACGCATCTTTTCACACAGTAATTGGGTGATATTTGTATTGTGGGAATAGGGTTGACCTAACCCCCCCAGCCCCCCTTCCCTACCCCCCTCGTTCCCCCCTGCGAGGGGAGATGGCAAAGGATGCTTCGCTTTTGTTGCACGGAAGGGGGGAGTAAGATTGCCTGGTTCAGCCTCTTGTAGTTCCCCCCTTTTGAAGGGGGGCGGAGGGGGGATCTCATCGGAGAGACAAGCAGAATCATCGGAAGTAATATTTGCCCTTTGGACATTTTCCCCCTCATCTCCCAAATTCCCAACATCCGCTTCCCACTGCTGATAAAATTCCTCCAGAAACGCCAACAAACTCAACTCCGGCTGTTTCACCAACCGTTCCGCATAATCCGCAACTCGCAAAAACACCGGGAAACGAGTATTCCCCAATGATTCAGGAGTAGTGACTAAAGATTGAGAAAATTCGTCCTTATTTCCCTCATCTCCCCCATCTCCCCCATCCACCAAAACCCTCTCCTTCCCATCCCGTTGCGCCATAGCAAAATGCAGCGCCAGATATCGCAAAAGCGTCGTTTTCCCCGCCCCCGGATCACCTAAAATCACACTATAGTGACACCTCCCCACCGCCTCCGCCAAATCCACCTTATGCGTCACCGTCTTCGTCATCATTTCCGACGGCGCAAACTCCATCCCTCTGCGAACCTCTGCGCCAACCTCTGCGAACCTCTGCGTTTCAAACCCTAACTTTCCCCCTCTCTTCCTTTCTGTCACCTGCTGCTGACGTTCCGCCTTTAGGGACACATAAACTTGATCTAAAAAAATATCAACCTGGCGCTGTACTTGCATCACGCCACTCATTTTCAGATAAGAATTCTCCGCGATTAAACTCTCTAAATAGGGATAAAGTAGCGGATTCAACGGCGGACGAGTGGTAAACTTCACCACCTTTTCCCGCCAATCCCAAAAATCCGGCGCATAACCGCGAAACGTATCGATAAAATCCCGCTTATTCAGCCAAAATATCAGCACAATCTCCCGTGAAAACAGCGCCTCTCGCCCCAGATTCAATCGTTTCAGTTCCTTCAGTATCCGGGGGCGAGGTAACTGTTCAATCCCAAACGCCATGATAACTGGACGTTTAGATTCGTCTTTTGCGTCTGGGTTAACCGGGATTCTCTTGTCTAAAGCATAGAGAAAAGCAATCAGAGATTCTTGACTATAAAAGAAGTTCTCAACCTGAAATTCATCGGGGTTGAGGACGGATTTTAATTGTTCGACGACGGGATGATTAGGGGCACTTTCAGGGGTGATGGCAAAAACAATGGTTGTCCCGTCGGATAATTCTAGGGTGGTGACTAAATCGTCTAAGGTTTCCTGGTCAGGTTGATTTAGATTGGGGGGAATGTCGATTGCCATGGTCAATCCGTCCTGATGCTTAGTCTAATTGTAGATGATTTTGTTCGTAGTAGGCACTTTAGTGCCTTAAAATGCTTGATTTGCCAGCACTAAAGTGCTGACTACGAACAGGTTCATAACATTTCAAGCTGTTGGTGGGTTACGGCGGATATCTAATTAAATGGTTATCTCAATTTTATTTCCGGGTAATACTTGGGTTTCAATTCTTAACGCTGATTGCATTAATGAGTCTCCTGATTAAGGTTTGTTTTTGTAAACATTAGGATATCGGTGGGTTACTGCGGATACAGCTCTTTGCGCTGTAATAAAGTACAGTAGATCAAAGTCCCCCTTCAGATCCCCCTCCCGTCCCCCTTTTAGATCCCCCTTCCGTCCCCCTTCAAAAGGGGGAGACCAAAGGATGCTTCGCTTTTTGTTCCATGGGGGAAGCCAGAGGATACTTCGCTTTTTTTGCATGGGGGATTTAGGGGGATCGACAATGTACCGCATAGCAGAGCAAACTGCTGTATTGAATTGAATGGTTATCTCCTAAATTTAACACCGCCTAACCCACCCTACGAATAACGAATGACAAATGACGAATGACGAATGACGAATGACGAATCACCCTTGAGTTGCTTGCCATCGCTGTAAGTCTTCAATCAATATCGGATTCACATCAAACCAAGGATTTTGATTCTTGTCGTAATAGCCTAAAACAAATTTATTTTGCAGGAGTTCATCGCTAATTACAAATTCTCCTTTGTTCGGCAAGGTATGGGTTTTTGTGGTTAATCGCCCAGTTCGGTGAATTGCGGCTAATTCCGGGAACTGATAATCACTAATGGTATACGCTTGTCGTTCTTCTTTTACCGCTTGTTCAGCCACAGCTTGATCCACAAAAGGGGATTTCTGCTTCACCGCGACTTGACAGGCTGTTCGCCCTAAACGAATTAAATCTCGCATTACTCCGCCACTTTTTTTACACAGTAGTTCTAATGCTTCTGGGGTAAACAAGTCCTGGGTATTATAGTTGGTTAATCGCGCTAATCGTTTGTTAATTACCTGTTTCAGTAGCTGTCGCCCCATCTGATCCGGCTGGGTTGTGGGACATAAATTGGCGTCACATTCAAATACGGGAATATTCGCCAAGTCTAAACAGTCTTGAAATCGCTGCATCGGTTGGCGAAAACTGGGAGAATAGCGCAGGGAAATGGGAATGGTGTAGATGATATGACAATTGAGTTCTGTCAGCAGAGGACTGGCAAACATTTCCAAGGCGGTCATCTGATCATGACGATCCAATCCATCGACAATAACTAATAGTTTTTGCTTCCTATCTTTTTCTGCAGCTTGAATAATTGCATTCACCTTGGCGATGATTTCACTTAACAGTGGACGAATATTCAGGCTTCTTGTCATTTCTCGCGTTAGCCCTAATTTTAGGGTCATGCCCATTTTGGTCAGCAGATCGGGTAGGGCTAATCCTTCAGTGGCGTTGGTTTTATCTTGATAAATAACAGTTTTGAGACTATCTTCTAAATCCTTGAGTAAACGGTCATCTTTGCGTGACCACCACCCCGGTTTAATGGCTTGACGACAAACTTCTTGACCAATTAAGACAACAACTTCGGCATAACCGATATTATAACGGTCAAGGGCGGTAGCGGTGTCAATCCAGATGACGGTATAGTTATCCGCTAAACACTGTTCAACGCGGTGTAATTCTGTGGTTTTCCCACTACCTGTGTGACCCGATATTAAAAATTTGGCGGGGTCATCTTCCATTTCTAAGGCGTTGACTAAATGCTCAACAGGACTATCCGATCGCGAAACGTAAAAATCGCGAATATCTTCCGGTTTTTCCAAGGGTTCTTCAGGTTTAAACAGTTGATAAACGGGTTTCCAGAATTTTGAGTTAGTCATTGGTTAAAAAAGAGGGAACAGAGGACAGGGAACAGGGTATTCATCATTTGGGCGGGGCGGGTTTAGTGACATTAGGGCAGAAAAAAACGATAGTTGTGAAACCCGCCCCTACATAATCATGGATCATTCATCTTCCCCTGATCCCAGACGTGCCATGGCACGTCTCTACACTCCCCTAATACAATTCTTTGATACAATTTTATGTTGCCCTGGTTAAAGCCCTCCATACCTATGCCTGTTACGGTTGTCACCCTGAAGCAAATCGAAACTCAACTGGATTTAATTATCACCCGCCCGCCTTCGGGATTGTTCCTGAAAGGGAATATCCAGGTTCCCGGTGATAAATCTATCTCCCACCGTGCTTTAATGTTGGGTGCGATCGCGCAAGGGGAAACCCGCATCCAGGGACTCTTACTGGGCGATGATCCGCGCAGTACCGCCCGTTGTTTCCAAGGGATGGGGGCGACTATCTCAGAACTGAACGCCGACGAGGTTATCGTTAAGGGCGTGGGTGTGGGAGAATTACAAGAACCTCTGGATATCTTAAATGCGGGCAACTCTGGGACGACTCTGCGGCTGATGCTGGGACTTTTAGCTTCCCACCCTGGACGCTTTTTTACGGTAACGGGGGATCATTCCTTGCGATCGCGCCCCATGTCTCGTGTGGTTCATCCCCTGCAACAAATGGGTGCCCAAATTTGGGGGCGGGGGAATGGTTCATTAGCGCCTCTGGCGATTCAGGGACAACAGCTTAAGCCGATTCATTACCATTCCCCGATCGCCTCTGCCCAAGTTAAATCCTGTATCCTGTTAGCGGGGTTAATGGCAGACGGGGAGACAACGGTAACAGAACCCGCCCTGTCTCGTGACCACAGTGAACGGATGCTTAAGGCGTTTGGTGCTAAGATCACTGTTGACCCAGACACCCACAGTGCTACAGTCACGGGTCCAGCGCAACTCCAGGGACAAACGGTGATTGTTCCCGGAGATATTAGTTCCGCCGCCTTTTGGTTAGTCGCTGGGGCGATTGTCCCGGATTCTGAGTTACTGATTGAAAATATCGGGGTTAATCCCACCCGCACGGGTATTTTAGACGCATTGGCGATGATGAATGCGGATATTCAGTTGGAGAATCAACGGATAGTAGCGGGAGAACCAGTGGCGGATATCCGTGTTCGCTATAGTCGTCTCAGCGCTTGTGAGATTTCTGGGGATTTAATTCCCCGTATGATTGATGAGATTCCCATTTTGGCAGTTGCGGCGGTTTTCGCCCAAGGAACCACTGTGATTCGCGACGCCGCCGAACTTCGGGTTAAAGAAAGCGATCGCCTCGCGGTTATGGCGTCTCAGTTAAACCGGATGGGGGCGCAGATTACAGAACTCCCCGATGGATTAGAAATCACCGGAAACACGCCGCTAACGGGTACAGAGGTTGACAGTCATACCGATCATCGGATTACCATGAGTCTTGCGATCGCGGCTCTCAATGCCCAAGGAATCACCACCATCCACGGCGCTGAAGCCGCAACCATTTCCTACCCTGACTTTACCACCACCTTACAACGTCTCTGCAATCAAGATTCTCCGACGTGATTGAGAAAATTTTGAGTGTGTAGGGGCGGGTTTAGGGGCTTTCTTGTCACGATTGATAATAACGTTTGTACAAAACCCGCCCTGACCCATCTGCAGGGGGCTGACTTTTCACGGGGCGTCTGGAAATCTGCGAAAATCGGGGCGGGTTTAGTCACTTATGGGTGCAATCGAAAAGGTAGTAGTGAAACCCGCCCCTACACATTGAATTCTCACCCATCTCCCCCATCTCCCCCTCACCCATCTCCCCTGCTAACAGTCGTCTAGCGGGGTAGTATGTCAAAATGTCGATGTAACAGACAATCAGGTTATCTCCTGATTGGGAAACAGGGTGTACTAGAATATCGTATTCACCCTAAGTCAGGTTGGAGGGCAAGATCACCAATTTTTTGGCGGAGGCGCTATATTGTTAACTCTTGCATTCTACGCCACTATCGGTATGAACTATACTTTGGCACAATTGGTCAAATAACTCCCCTAGAATAGTTTTTTTACTAAAAACGTTGGACTTATGCGCCCAAATAACCAGACATTGCGTTTACAACTGAATCACTACCGCTCCTATATTGCCATTTCCTGCGAGGATATGGAAGTTGGGTTTTGTACGCCAGAATTTGCGGCGAAGATGGTGGAAATCTTTAATGAGTACGAACGACTCCATGAAGAAAATGAAATGTTAAACAAAGCCTTAAAATTAGCCTGTATCGACTTGCTTAAACAAGCTGGGATTAGCATGAATCATCTCGACAGGCGTATCCAGGACTATCTGGATAAAGCCAAACGTCCGGAACATGGAACTCGTGCGATCGCGTTCTTGCTCAGAGAACGACAGCAAGCTCTCGATATCAGCAATCGAGAATTTGTTCGGTTTTGTGCCTCTTACAAATTAGCACCGCAACAACTTAAAGATATTTTTCAAGGTAAAGATATTCCGGATAGCCAGCTTAAGTCATTATCCCGAATCTTAGGAAAATCCGTGGAAGAGTTAATTGAAGTACGGGATGGATTCAGTGATAGCGAACTGAATCGACTAGCACGTATCTTGGGAACGTCCAATGAAGATTTAGCTCAGGTATTTAGCAGTTAAAAATTGTTCATGGGTTCCTCAAAATTATGTCCTTAAGCGAAGGATCGGTCAGGGCGGGTTTGGCACAAAGATTACCATCAATAGCGACCCGAAAATTCCTAAACCCGCCCCTACAAATCAGGTTCCCCGAAGGTGGTGAACGGTCAAAACAGAGGTGTCATGACATGTCTGTTGAAACTGACTTAACGCATGATACCGGGAAGTACAACACCCACTTGATTGTTAAAAATTTCCATGTCCCGTTGATCATTTTCATCAAAACTGGCTTTAAAGTACTCAGGAACTTGGGGCCACTGGGATGGCTCATACTCTGTCGTATCATCACCATGACGTTTATTCACGAGTTGGGTAACAGCGAGTAACTCACCATCACAACTTAAAACCGGCATACATAACAGACTACAGGTCCGATAATGGGTTTTGGCGTCGGTTCGGCGGGCGATATCAGAATCGGGATGTTCGTAGAGGTCAAAGGGAATGTTTAAGGGTTGACCGGTTTGGGCAACTTTCCCAGCAAATCCTTCTCCTAAAGGTACTCGTGTTTCCATTAATGATCCATCGGCTTGGGGAATTTTTGTCCATAATTCCTGAGTTGAGTAATCAATTAACCAAAGGGTGGTGCGATCTGCATGGGTCAGTTGTTTGGCGGCTTGCATCACCGTTTGGATGACTTCTTCAGCATTTCCGCCGCTACTGCTACTGACTAAACTAATCGCTTGATAGAGGGGATCGATCGCCTTGCGTTGTTCCTGAAGATTGCGAATTTCCCGGTGAAATGCTTGGAAGCCTTGCAGAATGGGCAATGTGGATGCCATGCGTTCATGCAATTTCTGGGCATCGGCTTGGGTAAAGCCATTGATTTCGATTGTTTCGGATAACATTCCTCCCGATTCATAGGTAAAGAGGAATTTGTTAAATGACCGAATAATGGCAATCACTTTCCCTTTGGAGTCCACAACCGGGAATAACAACATGTTTTCCACATTGTTGATCGCGTCGGGTTCTAACCCCATGTGGATGATCAGATCATTCAGTTTGCTGGGGTTTTTGCTGGCTTTGACTGAACGCGATTCAACCATTTTACTGGCGATTCCTAGAGTGGCGGACACTCGAATTTCTTGAGCATTTAGGGTTCTGGAGTTCCAGACTAATGACCAAAAGATGCTTTGTTCGGCATCTAGGAGGAAAATTGTGGTCTGTTCTGCGCCCAAGAGTTTGTTAATCGAGTTGGTGACAAAGCTTAAGGTATAATACAGGGCATTGTAGAGCGCTTCATCACTCTGATCGGCAACGGAATTACTAAGAATTGCCAGGGTGTTATAAACGGATTCTTTTGGCTCAATTTGAGCAAGCTGTTTTAACGTTTCATGAGTCTTAACGAATTGCAGGATAACACCCACTCGTTCGTTAAAGACTTGCATGGACTGGCGGTCATTTTTATCAAAACTCGCCTTAAAGTAACTGGGAACGTGGGGCCACTCGTCTTTGTTATACTCTGGATGATCCCCGGGTTTGCGCTTGTTGATCAGTTGGGTGACGCCTAATAATTCCCCATCTGGACTAACAACAGGCATACAGAGGATGCTACAGGTGCGATAACGGGTTTGTGCGTCGGTTTTTTTGGCATTTTCTGCACTGGGATGGTCATAGAGATCGAAGGGGATAATCATCGGTTGGCGAGTTTGCGCTACTTGACCCGCAAAACCGACACCCACTTCGCAGCGTACCTCTCCTTTTCCAGGAAGTTCCGTCCATAAGTCGCCGCGATCGCGATCCACTAACCATAAGGTACTGCGATCGGCGTTCAGCAGCTTCTTGGCGGTATTCATTACCCGTTGCAAAATCGCCTTAGTATCTAAGTTAATCTGATCGAGCGATCGCGTGGCTTCGGCTAAGGCGGCTGTCGCCCGCAGCTTCTTCATTACCTTGTAACAGGATTGGCAACTTTCCAGAATCCGCCGCACCGGAACCACGCATTTTGCCAATCGTTCTAAGTCGAGGGTGGTGAATCCTTTGGGTCGTTTGTCGGATTGCTCATCGCCCGGTAACTTATTCAGTAACTGAATTACCGCAATCACCTCTTTGTTTTCACTTAAGATCGGAAATGCCAAGATGTTTTCGGTGCGGTAATTATATTTTTTGTCAAATTCCTTAACCAGTGCGGCGCGGGGATCTTCATAAACGTTGTCGGGAATATGGATTACTTTTTTATCCTCAGCCACATGACCCGCAATCCCTTCCCCGACTCGCACTTGAATATCTAGGAATTCACCTTCTTCATTCTCCGCCACTAATGACCAGAGTTCTGTCTTCTCGTCATTGAGTAAGAAAATGGTGGCGCGATCCGCACCGAGTAATTCACCGACTTTAGAGGTAACATCGCGCAGCACCTCATAAAGGGCTTGCGCCGAACCTTCATCCTCGGATTCTGTATCGGCTTTGGATAGGATTTCTACCTGGGAAACCAGGAGTTTGCGTTCTAATTCGGCTAAGGCTTTGAGAAATTCCGAGTCGCCTGGTTCTAAATCAGCTTGGATGGTTTTTAAAGCCTTATTGACCCACTCTTGGTTAAATACTGATTCATAGATGCGATTGTGAATCCTAACTTTTCCTTGATGCTTGAGGATTAACCCCATCATCCGCAGTTCCTTGTGTTCGGAACTGTCATTGGCGATCGCTTCTCCCTGTTGGAGGATTCGCTGATACACCTGCAACAGCTTCAGACTGCGGTGTTTACGTCTGAGCAAGCGATCGCGGATCGTCTGCAAATGCATCAGTTCCGGTTGTTCTTCCCAATTCTCCAGCCAGTGCGATCGCACTAAGTTTTCCACCCATTCCGCTTCTGTTCCTTTCGACGGCGCATCAGGGGCTTGGGCGATTAAGCGACAAAGCTGCTGGGTGAGGAAGGGTTGTCCTCCTGTCCATTTCAGCACCTCAACCAGCAATCGTTTATAGTTTTGTGATTTAGCTTTTAATCCTCTGGCAATTTGTAATCCGCTACTCGCACTTTCTGGATAATGGGACTGTTCAGATAAATTTGAAATCATAGTGCAACCTGGTGTAAACGCCTTGACAGCTTGCCTTCTCTTGCTAGTCGGGTGGTGAAAGGGGGTCAGGAGCTGTGATCAATCCATGGGGACTATCTCAGATGCTACCTTACCGATGGCTCAAATTAGACTCTACCGATCTCAAGATCCTTGTATAAATAATATTGACAATAATACTAAATTATGGTTGCTCCTGAATAGACTTTACTCTATTGGTAGGAATTTGGGGAGCTGGGGAAACAGGGGGAGCAGAGGGAACGCAAGGAAGGGTTGGTCAGGGCGGGTTTTGTACAAATGTTATCATCAACAGCGAACAAAAAATCCCTAAACCCGCCCCTACACAGTCAACACTTACCCCGCCACCCAATCAATCACAGGACCTTTGGGTACAATGCGAGTGGGATTAATGTGGGGATGACTCTGGTAATAATGTTGCTTGATCTGGTCAAGGTTGCAGGTATCGCTAACGCCCGGTTGCTGATAGAGATCTTTGAGATAATTTCCCAGATGGGGATAATCACTAATTCTACGTAAGTTGCACTTAAAATGCACGTAGTAAACGGGGTCAAAGCGAAACAGGGTAGTGAACATACACCAATCCGCTTCCGTGATCCGATCGCCACACAGATAAGCTTGCTGGGATAGAACCCCTTCCCAATAGTCTAGTTCTTCAAAAAGTTCGGTTACCGCCTCGTCATAAGCCGTCTGAGTCGTGGCGAACCCAGCGCGGTAGACGCCATTGTTGATTGGTTGGTAAATTCTGTCAATCGCGCGATCGATCTCATCTTGCAGATGATCGGGATAGAAGCTAACTTGAGATTTCGCGATCGCCTCAAACTCCGTATCGAACATACGGATAATTTCACGGGATTCATTATTTGCGATCGTATTCTTTTGTTTATCCCAAAGCACAGGGACTGTCACTCGTCCCGTACAGTTCTGGTCTGCTTTTAGATAAACCTCTCGCAGATAACGAGATCCATGAACCGTATCCGGGATACAACCGGGAGCCTCAGAAAATTCCCATCCATCTTCATCCATAAACGGGTCAACAATGGACAGGCTAATCGCCTCCTCCAAACCCTTCAACTTCCGCATAATCAGCGTGCGGTGCGCCCACGGACAAGCCAGAGAGACATAGAGATGGTAGCGTCCAGACTCAGCTTTAAACCCTGTAGAACCATCAGCACTCACCCAGTTACGAAATTTGGTCGGATTTCGCTTAAATCGCCCCTCAGGGTCTTGCTGGTAAGGTTCCTTCGTCCATTGTCCATTCACCAGCATTCCAGTTGCCATATTTTCTTTCTATCCCAATCTATTTGTTGGTTAATTATCCCAAATTTTGGTTTGTCAATTCTCTATTTCGTCATTTTCCTCATATTTTCAAAAAAACTTAATATTTATTCATCCCTGGGGACAACAAATTTTCCTTTGAGCCAGGGGCGGGTTTTGGTGATAAGTTATTAGTAACCAACTTACCTAAGTGGCTAAACCCGCCCCTACTATATATTGGTATTTATCCTCCTTCGCCCTTGGTGATGCTCAAAAAAAATCGGCAAATGACCAAAGACAAAGGAGCAATTCAGCGTTACTCTTTCGTACTGAGGATTTGCGGCACTTTAAAAAAGTCCCCATCTTGGTCAGGAGATTCTGCCAATAAAGCATCCCGCGCCGGATACCGTTGAAGTTGGTCAGGTCGAGTCACATTACTAACATCAATAGCTCGGGTCGTTGGCGGAACATTTTCCGTATCCAATTCACTAAGCTGTTGAAAGTATTCCAAAATGCTATTAAGCTGCGGCAAAAATTGCTCTTCTTCTTCAGGAGTCAACTCCAAACGAGCCAGATTAGCAACTTTGCGAACTTGTTCAAGGTCAATCATAGTTGTTGATTGTTATTTTTTGATTATTCCCTAGTCAATGACAAATGACAAATGACGAACACTAAAAATAGATATCAATGGCTGAACGTCCACTGGTTTTCAGCCAGTTTTGCGCTTCCAAGTAGTTATTAGGAGCCAAACGAATCGCTCGTTTCCAATAATCTGCGGCTTGATCAAACAACTTTTCCGCAGCTTCATCATTTCCCGCTTCCTTTTCCTTCTCACCTTGGAAATGGTAAATGACAGCAACATTATTCAGCGCTTGGGGGAGACGGGGATTAGAGTCGAGGGCTTTCTGGTAGTACTCCAATGCTGTCTCATGCTCACCGTTGCTGGTGTAAATCAACCCCATATTGTACAGAATCAAGCTGCGGTCATAGGAATCTTCTTCTAACTCCAACGCTTGCTTGTAATTATCCAAAGCTTCAGCATATTCGCCATCTCCCTGAGCCGACATCCCATCGCGGTAATAGACGAACGCTTCTTTCGCTCTCTTGTTGGTGGGCAAAACCTTAAGAATGAGATCTGCCATTACCGTGAAGGTTTTGTCAACAAAGTTATCGTTACGCTGTGTTCGTGGCATAGTTGCTTCCCAATTATCCCGGTTGTCAATTATCGTAGCGTGTCTGGGATGCACTCGATCAGAGATTGTTTGTTGTCACCCTGATGTGACTCAACCCACCCCCATCTCCCCCTGCTTCCCCTGCTCCCTCTGCTCCCCCTGCTCCCCCTGCTCCCCCTGCTCCCCCTGCTCCCTCTGCTTCCCCTGCTTCCTCTGCTCCCTCTGCTTCCCCATCTCCCCTATCTATGAATCGTCCCATCAGGCAAAATTGTCCCTTGGAGACTAGCACCCTCTAGGGTAAAATCATCTAAAACTGCCCCTGTCAGGTTAGCTTTGTCAAGATGAGCGCCTTCAAGCTTAACGCCTTTGAGATTAGCAGCTTGGAGATTTGCGCCTGTAAGATTCGTCCATCTCAAATCTGTTCCTTCTAAATCGGCGGTGCCCAGATTTGCCCCAAACAGATACGCCCCTCCCAAATGAGCCTGACTCAAATTCGCCTTTTCCAAGTCAGCTTGGTAGAGGTAAGCGCCAATCAATTCCGCTTCATGAAGATTAGCATCGGTAAGGTTAGCCCGGTTAAGATGGGCATGAATCAGGCTGGCGTCACTGAGGTTGCTGCGTCTCAAATTAGCTTCATTGAGCATTGCGCCTTTCAGGTTTGCCTCTCTGAAGTCGGTGCCAATCAGATTAGCATGACTCAGATTAACATTCATCAACGTAGCGCCTCTGAGGTCAGCCCCGATTAAGTTAGCATGGCTTAAATCAGCATAGCTGAGTTCCGCTTGCATCAAATGAGCGCTGACTAAGGAGGCTTCGATGAGATTCGCGTCAATCATACAAGCCAGACTCAGATAAGCAAGGCTCAGGTTTGCTTTTGTCAGATTTGCCGTGATTAGATTAGCGGATTCTAACTGCGCCCCTTTCAGGTTAACCTGCTTCAGGTTAGCGCCTCTGAGGTTAGCGCCTTCCAGGTTAGCCTCACTCAAATCGGGTTCTATGGTTTGATGTTGATTTCTCCATTTAATCCAGCTAACTGCACCTTGTTGAAGTAATTTCAGATGCTCTAAATTTGCCATTCGCGTCTCCCGCTTTACCGTTCACTCTTGTCTATTGCTAATTTCTATATGACAATTTCCTGTCTGATGCGGAACCTTGTTAAGGGCGCAAGCCTTGGGTATATGTCAATTTTGTAGGTTGGGTTGAAGAACGTAGGCGGAGCCTTCTCAAAGAGCAACCCAACACATATATGAGGGCTTGAACATTTTGTGCTTTCCCTGACATGCTCCCTCTACATTTTCGTGTATGTCCTCGACTGAGGAACCGCTCTCTCTTAAATTTTTAAACATTCACCTCACCTATTGTTCAATGGAAAGGGGCGGATGGCAAGGTGGCGGATACTGTTTCAGTTCGACAACGCGGGTGATTAGACAGCTATGGCGATTGAAATCGCTGCTACACAAACAAAGTCCGCCTACGCGGACTAAACTATAATAGGGGTAAAAAACTCTGATTTAGGATTATTATTGATCAAGGGAGGTTTACAGTTACAAGATAAATAGATTTTTAAGATTTTAATTAATATGACTCAATCTCTAGCTATTTCTCAAGCCATTACTAATATGGCTCAACTTCAGGAGCGGTTTACACTGAACCCAGCCGACAGTGATCTATTTTTTCCGGAGTGGCATGATAATTTACCAGAGTTAACCGAAACAGAACGAGCATTTCTGGATAAGATTAAACGCCGCTTTGTGCGCCATCGAATGCAGGGGGAGTTGGCGGAAGCAACAGTCAATATGCTGATTGTTGCTCACCTGACAGTATCTTCTACAACCTATTTCTAGCATTTCCCGGCATCTTCTTTGAGCTGATTAACCATTCTCCCGAAGAAGCCGATAGCTATGAATTCACCTCCCGCGAAGTCAAACAATTATCCTTTCGCCTAGACGGTTTATTTTTACCCAAAACCCGCGAACCTGACAAACCTTTCTACCTGGTTGAAGTTCAGTTACAGCCGGATGCTGGCTTATACTACCGCATATTTGCCGAACTCTTCATCTTTTTAAGGCAATACCAGCCATCCCATCCTTGGCAAATTATCGTCATCTATCCCAACCGCCGTATTGAACGAGAACAGACGTTACATTTTGGGAACCTCTTAGCCCTGAACCAGGTGAGACGAATTTATCTGGATGAATTAGGTGAAGCTGCCGAAGGCTCATTAGGGGTAGAAGTTGTTAAACTTGTAATTGAGCCTCTACGCTTTTCATCTGCGAAACAACTTCGCTCAAGGTGAAGATGAACCCGTCAATAACGCAAATCATTTATGGGAGGAATGTCAGCAAATTGGACAAAAACTTCATGTTCTTAGACTAGAATCCCTAATTGAGCGTCTTCAAGAGGGTAACGGTCAAATCGGTGTATCTTCCAACCAGGATAACTCAAGATATCTGGAATTATTACAAGCTGATTCGGGGTGATCGTAATAATACAGTACAATTGTCGGGGAATACTCAACGAACTTTACCACAATCTAAAACACAGAATCAATAAATCCCTCAGATTTGGTGCTGCTAACTGGATTTAACAATTAGCCAATGTATCCGTAGTACCTCGGTAAGAGCTAAGGGCGCAAGCCTTGCGCCCCTACCCCAATCTGTAATTCTCTAATGATTTCATAGCCTGGTTGTAGGTTTTAGGGGAATCATACTGTTCTTCAAAAAATTCTCCGTCTTTATATCCAAATACGATACCATTAGAAGCTACTCGCTTGAAGAAAAACTGATTATAGGGATTGTTTCTAGGGTGACATAGATTTGGGCAAGATTTAAATCCTCGCCTTGTTGTCTTAAGTACCGATAAAAGTCAATCAGTATAAAATCCATAATCATCGGCAATAGAAATACTATTTTGCCGCCGTTCATAATATTGATTGTCGTTCAGTCGGGAAAGTCTGTAATGCCTTCCTCTGAACTCAATATTGATTACTTTATCTTTTAGCGCGTTCATCTCATACCCCCTCTGCTTCCCCTGCTCCCCCTGCTCCCCCTGCTCCCCCTGCTCCCTCTGCTCCCCCCTGCTCCCCAGCTTCCCCAGCTCCCCCTGCTCCCCTACTTTACTCCTTCCCACCAGCCCCTGGATGTTCTCGCCCAGGAACGCTCTCCAGTGCTGTCAGCGCCGCTTGTGAACCTGCCAGAATATCCCGTTCTTCACCGCCCAAATAGAGGCGTCCAAAACTGCCGACGGCGGAAATTTGCAAGATATTAATTAAGGCGGCTTTCTCGGCTTCATTAGCGGCTAAAGCAGCATAAGCGGCTGGTGCGACTTCTAAAACATAGAGGGTTTGTCCTGCCAAAATCATCTGTCCCCGTCGGGTACGATTAATCAGTTGAGTTTGGTGAGGGTCAATATTGCGAATAATTTGGCTAGAGACAACTCGCGGTTTAAGACGTTCTCGTTCACCGACGCCTAGGGCGGCTAGAATCGCTTTCCCCGCCGCCCTGGTTTCGCCTTGTTTATTCGCATGGACTTCCAGAACCCCATAGAGTCGTTCCACCATCTGCACAGCTGGGCGTACAGAGGTCGATTTGAGCGCCACATCGGTAATCCGGTTAATTTCGATACCGGGTGAGATTTCAATCCAGAGCGACGTATCCCCAGGTAATGGCAAGAACCCTAGCGCCACCGTCCCCATATATGCTGCGTGCTGCGGCTGTAAGCTATCGATATAGACGTAGGATCGCAATTCTATAGCCAAGGTTATTTCTCCGTAGATTGGGGGTCATAAGGCTGGAATAAGCAACATTTGAGTTTACCGGAAAACGAAGTGCGATCGCGATTTTTCCTGGAAAGCCGCGAAACCTAGTGCAAGAAGGCAGAAGTTTTCCAGCAGTATCCTGTCAGGGAAGCAGGAGTATGAAAGCCCCTCCACATAAAAAATATATTCCGCTTCCCTCCCCTCGTAGGGGAGGGCTAGGGAGAGGTTCGCTCCAGGGGTTTGGGAAAGGCTCTGATATCAAATCCGGTTAAACTAATCTCACTAAAAGCGGACTGGATTATAAAGGGGGTAGTAAACCTAGATCAGGACATAAGACGTAACTTGCTTCTCGCGCTCTTCAAGTATGACGAAGGACAAATGACAAATCGCCAAAATGCTAAAATCTTCTCCCAGCTTGCTAAATTACTCAATTCTGGTATAAATCTACAGCAAAGCTTAACTCTGGTGGGAAATGATTTAAACCCAGCCGTTAAACGCTATTTACAAAAAGTCAGTCTCGCCGTAGGTTCTGGTCAGGATTTCGCCACCGCCTTAACCTGTGAACGCCGTTATTTTAACCGTTGGACGATTAGCTTAATTCGTTTAGCTGAATATAGCGGTTCTCTCCCCCAAACCTGTCAAATCCTCGCCGAAGACGCTGAAACGCAAGCGAGACAGGAACGATTATATGGGTCGGTAAAACGTTCAGCTATAGCGACAATTTGGGGATTTTTGGTGTTAACGGCGGCTATTTTTAACCCCAATGCAACAGGAATTATTAAACCAGAGTTTTGGTTAAGAGGGTTAGCGATCGCGCTGCTATTATGGGTGATGATAATCCTCGTGTCTCGCTTTTCTAGTCCCTTTTGGCTGCAACTGGTGAGACGATTACCTATTTTCGGGAAAATCGTGCAAGTGCGATCGCTCCTCTATCTGGCTAAGTTACGATTACCGTTAAGTTGTGGGGTTTCTATCCTCACCGCCTTGGATTTACTGCGAGACCATATCCCCGATACTATCATCAAAGGCAAACTCTCTGGGGCTAGGCGGCGTGTTCGCATGGGTCAATCCTTGAGTGAGAGTCTCCAGGGTAAATTACCCGCCACAGCCCTACAGATGATTAGCACGGGGGAAGAAAGCGGAACCTTGGATCGGACGCTGGAAACCTTAGCCCAACACTATGATAGTGAGTTAGAACAACGACTGCGATCGCTACAGGTTAGTCTACGAGTTTTAAGCCTGGTGGTGATGGGCAGTTTGGTGGCGGTTGTGGGTGTGCGAGGGATATCTGTGCTGCTGGATTCATTCCCAGAATGATTCAACGCAGAGGTTCGCAGAGGGAAAGCGCAGAGGTTCGCAGAGGGTTTGGGGGGATTGGAGAAAAAGCGCGATCGCATCAGCTATTGTAGATTTCAGTTCTTGCACCATTGGCTTTGGTGGGAAAGATATTTATCCGACAAAAAACTAAATGAAGAGATTATGTATATTAATGAAATTGGAATGATGAATATCCGCTCAATTGAAAATTTCTATTGGAAGATAGGTTTAGAACAGTGTGCGGGATGGCACGTAGTTATTGGTGACAATGGTTCAGGCAAGTCAACTTTATTACGTGCTATTGCATTAGCTTTATTTGGTCCAACTAATGCTATTGCGCTGCGGCAAAATTGGAATAATTGGTTAAACAAAAATGGAAACCATGGAGACATTGAAAATCCTCAAGAAATTTATGTCCATTTATTGTATGACAGCCGTTTCGACAAAATACCTGGAGGGGATAAATCGATGGGATTTCATGGTTTTCCTGTTTTGATTGAATTTATCAAGAGCAAAAATGATGTCAAAATAGACGATTCAGAAGTAGATGGGTATAATCCTAGACGAGGTTTATGGGGAAAAAGAGCTTGCTGGTTTTCGGCTGGCTTTGGTCCCTTTCGACGCTTCAGGGGTGGAAATAAAGATTATGACGAGCTTTTCTCCTCTAATCCCAAAGTAGCGGCACACTTATCGTTATTTGGTGAAGATGTGGCTCTCACTGAATGTTTACAGTGGTTGCAAGATTTGCAATTCAAGAAACTCGAAGGTGATCCAGAAGGTAACTTGATTGATTCTGTGAAAGAGTTTGTGAATCAAAGTGAATTTCTGCCGCATCAAGCGCGTCTGGAACACGTTTCCTCTAAAGGTGTTGAATTTGTTGATGGCAATGGTTGTCGATTGCCAGTTGAGGAATTGAGTGATGGGTATCGCTCGATTTTAAGCCTAACCTTTGAACTGATTCGCCAACTTACTCGAGTTTACGGTTATGAATCTATTTTTGATTCCAATGACAAAACAAAAATTATTCCTCCTGGGGTTGTCCTCATCGATGAAATTGATGCTCACCTTCATCCTACTTGGCAACAGCGAGTCGGGATTTGGTTTCGAGAACATTTTCCCAATCTTCAATTTATTGTCACAACCCATAGTCCTCTAATTTGCCAAGCCGCAACCGTGGGAACAGTCTGGCGTTTACCTAAACCAGGTAGTAATGAATCCGGGGGTAGGGTAAGGGGGAAAGATTTAGATCGCTTACTTTATGGTAATGTCTTAGATGCTTATGGTACAGAAGCATTTGGTGCAGATGTGACGCGATCAGACGAATCCAAAAATCGGTTACAACGGTTGGCTGAATTGAATCGGAAAGAACTGCGTGAACAACTCAGTGAAGATGAGCGAAATGAACAAGAAAAACTGCGGACAATGATGCCAACTTCACCCCATAAAGTCTGCTAATAAGATGCTCATTGGATAGAAAAAACCTATAAAAATATAATTTATAGGAGCATGTTTTACGATAACATGAGCGTGGTATACCTAAATTGGATGAATGACGCTCACATCCAAAAACCGTAGGGGCGCAAAGCTTTGCGCCCGATTCAATGGTCAAATCTATTCCACAATTGTAGCTGTGTCAGTCCAATACAGTGCGATAGATACTCCGAATGAATAAATCAGCCCTAATCTGAAGTGTCACAACAATGATACGGCTTCCACATCAAAATTTACCTAAAACGGCTCAAAACCAATTAAATGTATGGCGAAACGAGATTAACTGTTTAGAAGATTACGCCGAAAGAGTTGCTCAGGAAAAAAAAGCATTTGCCAGACGTAACAAACTAACAAATTTTACCTTTCGCCAAGTGCGTCAAACTTTAACCCACATGTGTTGTGGTGCTTGTCGCTGTGGTTACTGTGAAGATTCTGTCGCTGATGAAGTGGAGCATATTAAACCAAAGGATCTCTATCCTGAAACTGTTTTTGTCTGGGAAAATTATTTATATGCTTGCGGTCAATGTAATGGCGGCAAAAATAATAAGTATGCTGTTTTTTCGGATAAAACGGGTCAACTAAGAGAAGTTGCGCGAAGGCGGGGCGATCCGGTGGTGGAGCCAGAACAGGGAGAGCCAGTACTTATCGATCCGCGAAAGGAAGATCCGATGGATTTTCTGGAAATTGACTTAATTGATACCTTCTATTTTTTGCCTAGATATTCTCTAGATTCAAAAGATTATCAACGAGCAGACTATACGATTGAGGTATTACGCTTAAATGACCGAGACTATTTAGTCGAAGCCAGCAAAGAAGCATTCTACAACTATCGGGCAAGGTTGGGTGAATATATTAAGAAAAAGAAAACAGACACCCTTTCAGAGCAACTAAAGCCTATGATTACAGCATTACAAAGAATGCAACATCCCACAATTTGGAAAGAAATGCAGCGTCAGCAACAGTTTCTCTCAGAGTTGAAAGAGTTATTTGATTTAGCGCCAGAAGCACTCACTTGGTAGAAATGAAAAAGGTTAATGCTGCTTGCCAAATAACTACAGGTATAATAAACTAATTACACAGTCTGGGATGATATAAAGGCTATTTGACAAAGGACAAAAAACAAAGGGCAAATGACAAATGACAAATGCCCCTGTATCTGTTGCCACTAATTGATTATCCGATCGCCTCTTGGGGTTGCTGCTGTACCAGTTCCTGCAATTTGTCGCGATGTTCCTTCGCCTCTGTATTGTCTGGGTTAATACGTAGGGCTTCATCAAAGGATGCGATCGCGTCATGATACCGTTCCAGCAGGGCGAGGGCGATTCCCCGGTTATACCAGCCCGCTTCACTATCAGGCTCAAGTTCTAACATCCGATCATAAGAGTTCAAGGCGTCTGCGTAGCGATCTAAACGGAGTAAAGCATTCCCTCGCTTAAACCAGCCATCCACATCATCTGGTATCAGTTGCACTACTTGGTCATAAGCGGCAAAAATATCCTCTGCATTCCCATCTAACTTTTCGAGAATAATGCCCTTGTTGTACCAAGCATAGGCGTTATCTGGATTGATTAATAAAACCTGTTCAAAAGCGTTGAGAGCGGTATTATTTTGCTCCATTTCCAGTAACGCTATACCGCGTCTGAACCAACCTAGCTCACTATTTGGATTAATTCGGACAACTTCGGCAAACGACGTTTCTGCTTCTGGATAACGTTCTAATTTAACCAGGACAGAACCGCGATTGTACCACGCCCGTTCGTAGTCTGGATCGATGCGAACAGCTTGATCATAAGCCTCTAATGCCTCTTGATCACGTTCCAGCCGTCCCAGGGTAATTCCCCGATGGAACCAAGCCCAATCACTGTTAGGATTTACTTTCAAAGCTTGATCATAAGCTTTGACGGCTTCAGCATAGTTTCCGGCTTTGATTGACGAGCTGGGGAAGCTGGGGAAGCTGGGGGTGCAGGGGAAGCTGGGGAAGCTGGGGAAGCTGGGGAAGCAAGGGAAGCAAGGGAAGCTGGGGGTGCAGGGGACGCTATGTAGAGACGTAGCATGCTACGTCTGGAAGCAGGGAAAGCAGGGGAAGCAGGGGAAGACTCCGGAGAGAAGAATTTTCTCGGCGGAACCATAAACAATAAACCATAAAAAATATATAATCAGCCTCAGCCATAAGATAGGCTGTATCTGGACAGACGTAGCACCGTGATGACCAGCGCTTACATCCTGATCGTGGCAATATTACTGTTGGGAGGAGTCCTCGCAACTTTAGGCGATCGCATTGGTACGAAAGTTGGCAAGGCGCGGCTGAGTTTATTTAACTTACGTCCTCGTAAAACGGCGACGGTGGTCACGATTATGACGGGATGTTTGATTTCTGCCTCAACTTTGGGTATCCTCTTCGGTCTGAGTGAATCCCTGCGGGAAGGGGTGTTTCAACTGGATAACATCCTGCGACAACTTAGACATGCGCGTCGGGATGTGGAAGTTGTTAATGCCCAGAAACAACAAGTAGAGGGCGAACTGGCTAAAACTAGGGCTGAGCAAGCCAAAGTACAACAGCGTCTGGATGAACTGAACAGCAATTTCCAGAAAGCTCAAGCTCAACTGCGAGATATCTCAAAACAGGCAAGTAATCTACGTTCAGAAATTCAGTCACTCTTGGCTGAACGTCAGCAGTTAATTGAGCAACGGAATCAACTGAGGGCAGACATTAGCCAGCTTAAAGAGTTAGTGGCTCAACGGGATCAGGAACTGGAGGAAACCAGCCAGCAACTGGCGCTAAAAAACCAGGAACTTGAGCAGAGAAATCAGCAACTGAGGGAAAAAGAGCAGGAACTCGCCCAAAAAGATAATGTGATTGAAACCATGGCTGAACGGGAAGCCCGTCTCCAGGACGCGATCGCACAACGAGAAGCCCGTCTTCAAGAACTGCAAACCGAACTCCAAGAGGCGATCGCCCAACGGGAAGTTCGCTTAGCTCAACTGGAAGAGGAACTTGCTCAACGGGAACTCCTCATCGCTCAACGTAACCAACAACTCCAAGATCAAGAACAACAACTGGCGTTTTTAGAACGGCAAGTCAACATTCTGGAGCAATATTATCAGAACTACCAAGCCCTGCGTCAGGGCAATGTGGCAATTTTGCGCGGTCAAGTGTTGGCATTTGGCGTGGTGCGTATTGTTGAACCGTCAGCCGCATCTGAGGCGGTTAATCAACTCCTGCGGGAAGCCAATCGAACCGCCACGGAAATTATTTTGCCCGGATCTGAGGAACCGAAGGAACCCCTGATTCAAATTACAAAAGCCCAAGCCGAACAGTTAATCGAGCAAATTCAAGATGGTGAAGACTATGTGGTGCGAATTCTCTCCGCCGGAAACTATGTGGTTGGCGAAAAACCGATTCAAGCTTTTGCCGATGCAGCGCTGAATCAAGCGGTGTTTGAACCGGGGGAGGTGTTAGCTGCTGTTTCTATCGATGCTTCAACCTTGACAAATAAGGCACTGCAACAGCGCATTGACCAGTTACTCGCCGCCTCTCAGTTTCGCGCCCGTCGCGCTGGAGTCCTCGGTCCGATTCAAGTTGCCGATGGTGATCCGTCTACCCTAATTCGCTTTATAGAACAGTTGGCAGAATCTGAGCAACCTCTGGCGGTAAGAGCGATCGCCCAAGACCCAACCTCTACAGCCGGACCATTGAAAATGCAGTTAATCGCCATTCAGAATGGACAAATCGTTTTTAGCACTTAAGCATCCTTCATAAGTATGGCATCACCTTGCTCAGGACAAATGTACCCTTGCTCCCCCAGCTTCCCCAGCTTCCCCCGCTTCCCCCGCTTCCCCCGCTTCCCCCGCTCCCCCAGCTTCCCCCGCTTCCCCAGCTTCCCCCGCTTCCCCCGCTTCCCCTCACCAGAACACTTATTCAGCAGACCTTACTTATTGATGCATCTTGCCATCTGGCAAAACCGCGCCTGTGAGTATGGCGGCTTTAAAATTAGCCCCCATAACAATTGCCCCGCGCAGATCAGCAACCATCAAAATTGCCTTGGATACATCAGCGCGAATCAAACAAGCTTGACTGAGATCAGCGCCTCTCATATCAGCCCCTTGTAGGATTGCCCCAATTAAATCTGCATTTTTTAAGCTTGCCCAATGTAAAATAGCCTGATGCAGCATCGCACCGTGTAAATCAGCTTGATAAAGACAAGCTTGGGCAAGATTGGCAAACATCAAGCTGGCTTCCCGCAGATGCGCTTCCGTCAAATTCGCACGTTTTAAGTTACATTCAATCAACGTGGCTCTCACTAACTCAGCCGCCGTTAAATTGGCATCGTTGAGTTCAGCTTTGCTTAAATTAGCGACGCTTAAGTTAGCTTGACTCAAATTGGCTTCGCTCAGGTTCGCTCCTTTCAAACTTGCGCCACTGAGATTAGCACCACTCAAGTCGCTGCGCCTCAGATTCGCCCCATTGAGAATTGCTTCAGTCAGATAGGCTCCCCGGAGTTCAACTCCCTCAAAATCTCGCTCTCCGGCAGCATAACCCTTTAGCAATTCAGCAGCATCCATAAAAATTCCCAGGTCTTAGCCTCTCGCTAACGTCCTAATTCATCAGTGATTTGAGGCAGTTGCACCTGGTTGGGATGGGATTATCTATTTACCCCGTATGAATGGAATAATCAGGATCATCCGTGTCAACTTAAAGTCGAAAACCAATGCTGGTAAGGATCTCAGCTATGTCTATTTAATCCTCAAAATTTCCCCCTCATCCCCTAACCCATTCTCCCACCGTGGGGAGAAGGGGAACCAGATTCTCTTACTCCCCTCTCCCCGGCGTGGGAGAGGGGCTGGGGGAGAGGGGTTGAGCTTAAGTTGACACCAATGAATCAGGATAAGCCCCTATAACGATACGCACCAAACTAAATACTATACTCTATTTCAACTTCTGTAAGTGCCTAGAAGATAAAAATCAGTTGCAGCCGCCACTCTTTACCCTGGCGAATGAGTTTGACTTGCCGAATAAATTCTCGAAAGTAAAATCGGCGCTCAGATTCTGATAAATCTGACCAGAATTGGGGAATAGATACGGTTTGCGCGATCGCGCCTAAATTCACGGGGGGCAGGGAGGCTAGCTGTGCCTGAAGTTGAGACTGTTCGGTGCGAAGCTTATAGGCGCGAAGCTGGGCGGTTTCAGTATCCAGAACACCTGTGGCGGTTAAGTGGTTAAGCTGGTCTAATACCCCTTTTTGCTCACCAATTTTGCTCTTCAGAGATTGCTTGACCTCATCCAAATTGGGCAGGTTCATCCCGGCTACGGCACGGGGTAACTCTTGACAAATGGTTTGAATTGTGGAATCTAAAACCTGTTGGTAGGGAATCGCTCGGCATTTAGGGCGCTTGGGACAGTTAACCGGACGCAGGTAAAGATATTCCCAGGTTTGGCGGGGGCGAGTGACACTGGTAACACTCATCTGAGATTGACAGTCACCACAGACGACTAAACCCGCTAAGGAACGGGGGGCGCTGGCAGTTCGAGACGGGAGGCGACGGTTGCGACGCAGCAAACGGTCAATTTGGGCGGCTTCTTCGCGGTTGAGAATCGGGCTATGGGTGTCACAGATAACTTCTCCGTTGCGATAGGCGAGATCACCCCGATAGACAGGGCTGGTTAGCCAACGTTTCCCTGTTGCCACAGAGATTTTTTTACTATACTTTTTTTCCAGATACCGCACCGCACCGCGTAATGAGCCGTACAGCAGAAATTGGTCGAAAAAATCTTTGACTAAAGGGGCAGTACTGCGATCCAGAATATAGCGGTCTTTGCCCCGTCGGTAGCCGTAGGGGGCTTTTCCCGGTGGGGGTAAGGCGTTGAGGCGATTACGGGCATGTCCTTGACGCAGACGGCGAGAACTGGCTTCTTGCTGGACTTCACTGAGGAGTTGGAGTAAGTTGGTTTGGGAGTTGGGGTTATGGGAGGAGTAGGATTGTTCGGTTGCCATGACAATGACGCCTAGGGCTTGGATTTGAGTGAGGCGATCGCTCACTTGGGTAATGGAGTCGCCCAGTTCCTCTAAACGGCGGATCAGCAGATAATCAGTCGGTTCAGTTTGACAGTCAGCAATGAGTTGTCGCCACTGTTGACGCCCACCTAAATCTTGATAGACGTGATCCACTTCCCACCCCCAGATAACTGGATCTGGAGAAGATTCTAAGAGAGGATCACTATAGAGGTAGGCAACAATTCGCATTTTTGACCCTTCACGACTTTCGAGGGAACCTGGTGTTGCATTTTGACTGTGTAGGGGCGGGTTTAGGGATTTTCGTTTCACTATCGATGATCACGTTTGTTCAAAACCCGCCCTGACCGAATCCTGTGCTTAAGGAAACCGGGTTTTGAATAACGACGAATGACAAAGGACAAATAACTAAACTTGACTTAGTTCAATAATGTTACCATCGGGGTCTTGAGTGAATAAAGCCGCACGACCCGATGCGCTCATTTGGATCGGGCAGTTATGTTCCAATAGCTTGGTTTTGGTGTCATCTAAGTTAGCCACCGAGAAGGCGACGTGAGGATTGCGCCCCCATTTTTCCGGGTTTTGCAGGTGAGTTGAGAGCGTGGTGTCAACGATGAGGTGGAGTTGAACATCGCCAATCTGATACCAGACACCAGCATATTTTAGCGATCGCTCGACTTTCGATAACCCTAAGATGTTGCCATAAAAGTGTTTGGCGTTCTCCAGGTTAGAGACGAGAATAGCTGTATGGAGACATTGGGTAATTTGCATGGCGAGTTAGCTGTTGAATGGGAATGAACTACAGCGACTTACTTCGTTGAAGTCGCTGTTTCTGACGCTTCTTCGCCGATGGCTGCTTCATGCTTGGAGCAATTAGTAGAGCTAGGCGGCTCTGCGTCTAAAGAGGTTCGTTCCAAACCCCTTGCCCAAATCTC